>DNSU01000190.1:5928-14613 GCA_003499585.1 Cyanobacteria bacterium UBA9579
GAGATTCCAAGAAAGAATTATGTCTTTGGCAAGTTTATGCGCTCCTTGTATCCAAACTGCATATTAAGATTTTTCCGCAGGGGCAATGTTTCCTTCAGTAAGCATGTTCACTGTACACCTGATGAAATCAAAGGTAAAGAGATAAAAATTGATCCCAAACGAGAAGAACTCGCTATGATTCACTATAATTATGATACCGTTGCATCGTTTATGTCACGCACAAATACATATACGTCTTTGGAAATTGAGAAAATGGTAAAAAGAGGATTTAAGTTTTCTCTCAAGTTCCTAATTTTTAGACCTTTAGGTGAATTTATAAAAAGATACTTCCTAAAAAGCGGATATAAAGACGGTTTGCACGGTTTTATCGTGGCTTATTTATTAGCCATGTATGAAACCATTGCCATAATTAAGTTATGGGAATATGAAAAGAATCAAAAACTGGTAAAAAAAGAAAATCCTGTTCCTGAAAAAATTGAGGAAACTGTATTTTAAGGCTTATAAAGTAAAAGCTGGAATATTATAGTTATTTCTTAGACACAAAAGGATTATCCTTGATATAAAATCTCCAGGGATAATCAGCCGCTAGTTTTATTCCTATTCGAGTTGTGGTAATTATCTTATTTTCCGGGATTTTACTGCCCTTTTCTATCCAAATGCTTGAATCAGGATTGGTTAGATCCACAGTATTAAGATCTTTTGTTATATTTAATTCTCGGCATAGTTTTCCCGGCCCGTTTGTGTTTTGAACAGGAGTTATTGGTTCTAATGCTCTTATTAAAACAGCTCCTGCTGTATCTTCAGGTTCGGTTACTACATTAAAACAGTGATACATGCCATAAATGAAATAAACATAGGCAATTCCCGGCTCTCCAAATAGCGTTATTGCTCTTGGGGTTTTTCCCTTAAATGCATGACATGCCGGATCATCTTGAGTATAAGCTTCTGTTTCAACTATAATTCCGCTTAAAATCTCATCTCCAACTCTTCTTGATAATTTACAACCAAGAAGATCCCTGGCTACTGTCAGAGTTTTTCTGTTATAAAAGTCTTTAGAGAGAATATTCATAGTTATATCTTAATAGATTTTCCTGTAAATAAAGTAACTACGCTTTCTTGTTTTAGTATTATCGTTAGTATCTTTTAAAATAAAGTCCATTTTTTTAACTAACTTAAAATTAATCGGAATCTCAGAGAAATCAATCATATTAATTAAATAAACAGGTTGTTCTGAAAGAGAAGAAACAAGTTTTACACTCTTATCATAATATAAAATGGGGCTTTTGGCCTTATCAAAAACAGGTTTATTATCTTTAACACTATAATCAAAAGTGATCTGTTTATCATTTATCATTTCTATGTTCTGGTTTTTACCGTTAATTACAAGAAAATCATAGTCATCATAGTTTTTTCGCTGTTTTAACAGTTCATATCTTAAAGGATACAGCTTCCAGGTTGAATTCTCTTCAAAAAATGGGTAATACAATTCATCATCATAAAATATTAAACCTATTTTTGAATTATCAGGAGCAATTTTGCCTAGATATTTAACTACAGGATAAGATAACACTCTTTTTGAGAAAACTGCCTCTTCTCTCAATCTTGTTTCAGCTCTATGTTCAGTAAAATTATACTTGAATAAAGTTTGGCAGACTTGCAAGAAAGGTTTTGTAATGTTAGATACAGGCATTACAGCATAGTTAAGTATGACTATTAAAGAAATAAATCCTTTTTGAATAGATATCTTACGCTGATAGCTTAAAGCAAATAAAGTAGAACTTATGGAGACGGCTGATAACAAATATCTGTTATTCCAGATACAAAATCCCATTAGTGCAGAGATTGTAATTATAAAGCCAACTGTCACCAAGCCAGTAAGGCTTATATAAAACATTTTATCTCTGTTAGAAATGATTTTTATAAAGCTATATCTGGCCATAACTGGTATTAATATGAGGAAACCCAATAACCCAAACTTAGCTACATTTTCATGAATAAGTGTATTAGGCTTGGATATATCCAGAAAAAGCAGCCCATCAGTACTTTTTAAATGAAACAAGTTAAATAAATAGTTTTTTATACCTAAGTAATAAGGTGTAAGACTTTCAGCAGCTTTTATTCCTGTAAAATCAATAAACAATAATGAATATCTGATTATATTAGCTGTAAATGTTTTAAAACTAATGGAAATACTATGCCTGCTAACATAAAATTTTGTCCCCAGGAAATTTCCAAAATCCAGATAATTGAGAATATAGTTATATGAGCTCAAAATTAAAAAAGCGGGAATTGATGCCATTATGAATACAGCTACAGGCTTATAAAAAAGCTTCTTTTTCTCTCTTACAGCTATTAGAAGATAGATTATTCCAAATATTGGTATAAAGAAAAATGCAGTGGTTTTAATGCCCAGATTAATGCTAAAAGCTATGGCTGAAAATACAAGAGCTTTGTTGCTATTCTCTTTAACACCATAAACAAACAAATATAAAGAAGTAAACAGGAAAAAAGCAACCAGTAAATTAGTTTGAGCGCTCACAGATTCCAGGATTACTACAGGTAATGATGCAAATACAAATATAGTCCATAATATTCTTCTCGTTGAAATATTTAGATATCTTAAATAGGAGAAAACAGTAAATATACAGCCTAAATAGGCTAAATATTGTGGAAATATGGACAAATAATCTTTCTTAAAAAACACCATTGACCAGAGCATTAATATCTCTGAATTTATAGGAAGGATTATTTGTCTGATTGAGCTTGTTTCAAAATGGGCAAGGGTTTCATTTTGAATCCAAAATCCAATTCGTGCAAGATGATATGACATACTATCAGCAGAGTTAGTCGGAGCGATTATTGTAAGAAGCAGGCTAATTAAGCTTGAAAAAATAAAAAAGATGGCAAGTAACAGTAATATCTTATCTTTTTTAACAGCCTGATAAATTTTATCTTTTATTAATCTGATTTCCTGAAAATCAATACGGGGCGATTGCTTATGTTTCCAGTAATAAATAGATAAAATGAAGACAATTATATTGCAGAATAATAAACCTGAAGGGGTAACCTGTTTTGTCATAGAAAGGATTTCAATACTTACAATTATTTGAGATACAAGTATCAAAACCAAGTAAAGGATTGAATTCTCAAATCTTCTTGATTTTATTGTGCTTGCCAAGAAATAAGATGAAGATAAAACCAGACAAAAAGAAATTATAAATTGTGCTACGCCTATCATATTAACCTTTACTAAACTTACCTTTTAATTCATTATAAAATAAAAAAGAGTATGAATTATGTAATTCATACTCTTTTTACCGAGATCATATTTCTAATTAGTTATTTTAGATAATGATTTTTTCTTTTCAAGGTATTCATTTATAGCTTTTGCAGCTTTTTTGCCTGCGCCCATTGCGTTAATTGCATTTGATTCGCCTGTAGGTGCAACATCTCCGCCTGCATAAACTCCTGGTATTGAGCTTAAACCTGTTTCAGGGTCAATTATTATGTAACCTCTTGCATTAACATCTAGATTTAATCCTTCTTCTAATGCTGATTTTTGTATGATAGGATTTGGATTTGTACCAAGTGCTACTATAACAGTATCAACGCTCATATCAATAATTTTGCCTTTAACAGGAATAGGTTTTCTTCTGCCGCTTTCATCAGGTTCACCAAGTTCCATAACCTGAAGCTTCATTCCTGATACATATCCATCCTGACCGATAATTTCAACCGGAGAATGTAAAAGTTTGAAATTTACTCCTTCTTCTTTGGCATGCTCAATTTCAGCTTTTCTTGCAGGAAGCTCGGCTTCTGATCTTCTATAAACTATAGTAACCTCATCAAAACCTATTCTCTTTGCAGTTCTGGCAGCATCCATAGCAGTGTTGCCACCGCCTATAACTGCAACCTTCTTACCTGTTTTGATAGGAGTCGGATACTCAGCTCTGTTTGCTCTCATCAGGTTAACTCTGGTGAGAAATTCATTGGCTGAATAGACACCATTATAATTTTCACCGGCGATATTAAGCATCATTGGCAATCCGGCCCCGCTGCAAATAAATGCAGCATCATAACCATCATCAAATAAATCCTGCATGGTTAGAGATTTACCTATAATTACATTGGTTTTAAACTCGACACCGATTTGCTTTAAAGAATTAATTTCTCTGTCTAAAGCAGTTCTTGGTAATCTAAATTCAGGAATGCCATACCGTAACACTCCACCAAGGGCATGAAGGGCTTCAAATACGGTTACATGATGACCTGCTTTTGCTAAATCAGCTGCTGCTGAAATGCCGGCACAACCTGAACCTATTATTGCAACTTTTTGTCCACCTGAATTTACTTGAGGAGAACTAGCATTTGTTTTATCTCCGACATATCTTTCAAGTGCTCCTATGGCAACAGGTTTATCTTTTATGCCTAATACACAGTTTCCCTCGCATTGTCTTTCCTGAGGGCATACCCTGCCGCATACAGATGGCAATAAATTGGTTTCTCTTATTAACTTTCCTGCTTCATCGAGATTTCCCTCTTTGATTTGCTGAATAAATTCGGGAATATTTACATTGACAGGACAACCTGCGACACATTTAGGATTTTTGCAATTAATGCATCGTTTAGCTTCATTTAATGCCTGCTCATCTGTGAAATTTTTTTCTACTTCTTCAAAATTCCCACTTCTATATTCCGGATCCAATGCAACAGGGATCTGTCTTTCAATTTTTTCTATGGTCATTATTTGCTTCCTTGGTGATATAATCACATCTAACACTCATTGATGATAACATCATTGCTGACTTATCGATAGATTATACGTTATGTTCGCTATAATTCTGATCATTTCGATCAGCTCTTACTCTTTCTATAATCACATCAACTTCTTTTTCATCAAGAGTTTCTTTTTCGAGCAGAACTTTAACGATTTCATCAATTATATCTTTGTTTTCTATGAGTATTTGTTTTGAAAACTCATATCTCTCTTCAACTATTTGCTTTATTTCTCTGTCTATAATTGATGCAACTTCTTCAGAGAAGTTTCTTTCGTGACCATAATCCCTACCAAGGAATACATGCTCATTCTGTTTACCAAAAGTCATCGGACCCATTTTTTTGCTCATACCGTATGAAGTTACCATTTTTCTTGCAAGATCGGTAACTTTTTCAAGGTCATTTTGAGCCCCTGTGGTAATTTCATCAAATATGATCTCTTCTGCGATTCTACCACCAAGAGTCATGGCCATTCTATCAAGCAATTGTGTTCTGCTATAAAGAACCTGATCATTTTCAGGCAATGTCATGGTTAAACCAAGGGCCATACCTCTTGAGATAATGGTTACTTTATGCAATGGATCACAATTTTTAAGAAGTTTTGCCAGTAATGCGTGCCCTACTTCATGATATGCAATAATCTCTTTTTCTTTTTCCGAGATTAAGCGGTTTTTCTTTTCAGGACCTGCTATTACTTTATCAATAGCTTCTTCCATATCTTCCATATCAATTTCTTTTTTGTGTCTTCTTGCTGCAAGAAGAGCGGCTTCATTTATTAAGTTTGACAAATCAGCACCTGTAAAACCGGGAGTTCTTTTTGCAAGAACTTTTAAATCAACTTCTTCAGATAAAGGCTTGCCTTTAATATGTACATCAAGAATCTGTGCTCTTCCCAGCACATCAGGTCTGTCAATTACAACTTGCCTGTCAAATCTGCCCGGTCTTAAAAGAGCATTATCAAGAA
Organism: Cyanobacteria bacterium UBA9579; assembly: GCA_003499585.1. GTDB lineage: Bacteria > Cyanobacteriota > Vampirovibrionia > Gastranaerophilales > UBA9579 > UBA9579. The sequence goes on from DNSU01000190.1 coordinate 11,669, forward strand.
TATCAGGTCTGTTTGTAGCAGCTATAATTATTATTCCTGTTGTACCGTCGAAACCATCCATTTCAACAAGCAATTGGTTTAAAGTTTGTTCTCTTTCGTCGTGACCGCCGCCTAAGCCAGCACCACGCTGTCTTCCAACTGCGTCAATTTCATCTATAAACACAATACAAGGGGCGTGCTTTTTAGCCTGTTCAAATAAATCTCTGACCCTTGACGCACCAACACCAACGAACATTTCAACAAAATCAGAACCGCTTATGCTGAAAAACGGAACTCCAGCTTCACCGGCAACTGCTTTTGCCATTAATGTTTTACCTGTACCGGGTGCACCGACTAAAAGTACTCCTTTAGGTATTTTAGCTCCAAGAGCAAGGTATCTTTCACCGTTTTTTAAGAAATCAACGACTTCTTCCAATTCCTGTTTAGATTCATCAATTCCCGCTACATCAGCAAAAGTTACTTTAACTTTACTATCAAGCACCATTTTGGCTTTACTTTTGCCAAATGACATTGCTTGAGAACCGCCACTTTGCGCACTTCTGAACATTAGGAATAAACCTACAAGCAGTAAAATAGGAAGAATCAGTGAACCTATCAATCCAACCCACTGACCGGAATTATTTGGAGGTTCTACACTGATATCAACATTCTGATTTTCAAGTTTATCTATTAAACTTGGATTATCAGAAGGCATTAGAACCTTGTATTTGGTTTCAGTTAAGGCACTGTGTGTAGGTTCTGTCTTTGGATTAGCTGTAAGTACATTATTAGTAATTTGTACTGACTCAATTTTATTATCTTTAACTAATTTCATAAACTGACTATATGATAAATCCTGAATAGAATCAGTTTTTGAAGTAAGTACTGTTACCATAAATGCTAATAATATCAGTACCAGTGTTATGTATACTCCTGTTGTTTGGTATTTTTTCATAAATTGCTCCCTTGAAAAATATGACTCCGTATTAATTACATTAAAAACACGTTTTTAGAAATGCTCCTAATAAATTACCTAATCGTTCTTAATATATTTTACTATAATTTTATTTAAAGTTTTTTATAAGAAAGTAAGTTATAGACATTTATGTATTGCCTTAAAAGGGTGCTAAATGTTAGTATTTAGTTAATGTGATCTAAGATTATTTAATAAATTAATAATAAATTTATTTTTTTATTAATTTTTAGGCAGACAGTTACCTATTTTTTATCCAAAATTCATACTAATCGTCGACCTTAATTTTTGTAATATTACTATAATTAAATGTGTAACGAATTGGAAAGTATTATAAATCCTATAAAGCTATCTTAAAATAATGGGGAAATAATATTTCAAAAAAAATTACTTGTGTGTTAAATTAAGATAACCGACGTGTTTAGGAGGAAAATCCTTGAGCGATAAAATAATAATAAATGGAGGCAGAGAGCTCACCGGTGAAATCTCTATAGGTGGAGCCAAGAATGCAGTTTTAAAGATAATGGCTGCCGCTATTTTAGTGGATGATATATGCGAAATACATAATGTTCCTGAGTTAACTGACGTAAAAACCATGATTGAAGTTATCAATCATTTAGGAATTAAGACAAAATATAAGCCGGAAAATAGTTCTTTAATTATAAATGCAAAACATATAACCAATTATGAAGCTTGTTATGAACTTGTTAGTAAAATGCGGGCTTCTTTTATTGTATTAGGAGCACTGCTTGGCAGATGTAAAGAAGCAAGAGTTGCTCTTCCCGGCGGATGTGCAATTGGAGAAAGACGAATTGACTTCCATATTAAGGGATTAGAAGCATTGGGTGCTCAAATAAAAATTGAGAACGGTTATGTTATTGCAAAGGCTAATAAGCTTACAGGAGCTGAAATTCTACTTGACAGGCCAAGTGTTGGCGCTACAGAAAATATTATGCTCGCTGCTGTATTAGCTGAAGGTTCAACTATATTAAGCAACGCAGCGCAAGAGCCTGAGATAGTTGATCTTGCAAATTTCTTAAATGCAATTGGTGGAGATGTTAATGGCGCAGGTACATCTGAGATCATAATTAACGGTGTAAAACCTGGGGAATTGCATGCCGCAACCTATACCACAATCCCGGACAGAATAGAAGCAGGCACATATATGGCTGCAATTGTAGCTACAAAAGGATCAGCTATAATTCGCAATATATATCCGGCTCATTTGAGTGCTATAACAAGCAAGCTTAGTGATATGGGTGCAAATATAAATATTATAGATCCGGTTAGTATAGAAATATCCTGTAAGTCCAGACCAAAAGCCGTAGATGTTGTTACTCAGCCTCACCCCGGATTTCCTACTGATCTGCAATCACCATTTATGTCAGCTTTAACTATTTCTAAAGGCATAAGTGTAATTACTGAAAGTATTTATGAAAACAGATTCAGACAGATTGGCGAATTAAGAAGAATGGGTGCTGACGTTCAACAAGAAGGCAACCACGCTATAGTTAAAGGTGTAAAACAATTAACCGGTGCGCAGGTTAAAGCAAGTGATCTGAGAGCCGGTGCCTCTTTAATTGTAGCCAGTTTATGTGCAAATGGAATTTCTGAAATAGAAAGTCTTTATCACATAGACAGGGGTTATGAAAAACTGGTTGAGAAACTTAGCGGCTTAGGTGCTGATATTTCACGCGTAGAAGATGATACCGTTGCTGATGTAAATATACAAAACCATAACGAAATAAGAATCTAAGGATTAGGGAAATGGCTCAATACAAAAGATGGTACGATCACGATCCTTTATTAATGGAAGTGATTCATCTTCTGAAAGATTATAAGGATGATCTTAGATCCCAAGCTCAGGTATTTCTTGAAAAAATAGAATCACAGGTTAGCAAAGATGCTCTGGATTCTTTCTATGATATGGTTAAACCCTTCAATGGGAATCGTTGGTACGATGAGGATCCTGTACTATCTAAAACTATTGAGT
>DNSU01000190.1:14666-15806 GCA_003499585.1 Cyanobacteria bacterium UBA9579
CTACTATCTAAAACTATTGAGTTATTAAGAATAATTCCGCCGGAAATCCAAAGAAAAGCAGCTGAAAATTTCCTAAATTCTCTAAAAAATCAAGGAATAGATCCTGGCCTCATAAAGTAAGGCCAGACAAGTATAAAACTCTTTGCCAATCAAGGTTTCGGTATTAATCAGTATAATTACTGGTATCTATATATTTTCTTTGAGCACTATAAAGACCTGCCAAAAATCTTACTGATAACTTTACATCACTAAGTATTGTGTTTACCATTTTTTCTGCAAGTTTTTTATCAGCTTCACTAATTTCTTCCTGTCCTTTAAAACTTACTGTATCTGTAGTAAGTGGTGTTTTTATAGGGTTTTTAATTGTGTGTTCTACTCTTAAAGGAATATTTGTTTGCACTAAAGATCCAAAACTAATATTGCTAATCATCATTGCCTCCTCTTCTATATGCTGGAATGAATTCGGCTTTATTTAAGAAATAACCATGCTGTGCAGGTAAAGTCCGAACTCCCCAAAACTTGAGTCTATAAAGTTTATATGGCAAAGAAGTCTGATTTGATATTAGAAACATGTTTAATAATTCATGAAAAGTATTAGTTAGTAGGAGTAGTTCCTATAAAAATTCAAAAATGGTTTTATATTTTTTCGATAAATTAGTACTTTTCGCTGGTTTTTATACGTTTTATGGGATTTATTTTATTAAAATTTTTTCTAATCTTTTTTATTTTTATCTATTCTTGTAATTTTCTTTTTGTTTTTAGTTTTTGGCGTTTCTTTATCAGATACTATCTGTAGACGTCTTACAAATTCCTCATAAAAACCGCAATTTGTGACATACATAGTACCTTCCATAGATACAATTCCCATGGCCAGAGCCTGCAGCAATGGGCATGCCACTCCTTCTGTAAAGTTTTTACAAGTCATACATTGATCTTGTTTTTCTACGTGAACGCTACCGTTGTAATAATACATATTTTTTCCTTGCTCAGGGATATAACATAAAGCAGACTTAATATCTATCCTATAATGCCAGTAAATTTTCAGCTAACAAGAATATACCTGTTAATTTATTATACCTGATTTGATCAGGTTTAAGAATAATATTTGTATTATTAAAAAATATATTTAGAAGCTGTCTT
>DNSU01000190.1:15980-23509 GCA_003499585.1 Cyanobacteria bacterium UBA9579
TTTTAACCAGACAGGCTCTTATAATATTAAGCCGAATCACTAAGGTAAAAATTAATATGTTTATTCAAATGGATAATGTTAAAAATGTAGCCGTCTGAAATAATCTTTTAAGTATACCTATAGAAGAAGGGTGAAAGATTATGAAAGTAGAGATAGTTCCCGGATGCATTTCTTGTGGAGCTTGTGAAGCAATTAACAGTGAAGTATTTACGATGGACGATATAGCCCAAGTTAATGAAGAGAACGTTACCGGTAATGAAGACGATTGCAGAACAGCAGCTGAAGCTTGTCCAGTCAGCGTAATTAAAATTACCGAAGACTAAGGACAATTTAAAAATCAAAAAGGATTATTCACAAAATATATTTAGGAGAAATCCTAATGGAAAAATTTGGTTTATTTAGAAATAAACAGGAAATCGGTCAGTTTCAAACTATGGCAAATCGAGAAGACAAAGGTTTTCTCGAAGAATTCTATGCGATATTAATGTCGATAGTTCCTGCAGCAGGAAACGAAAATCTCAGAAATAAAACATGGTCTCATTTGGATGAGGATTTTGACTTTGATATAGGTGAAAATCATTACTCAGTCAGATATTATGGACGATCATAAAGATATTGTTTGAGAGATATTATCTGATTTAATGTTTATCACACAAGAATTTTTTGGCAAAGAGGGTCTGTATTTACAAAATTTATAGCCTTATCTACATTGGCCGGATTTGATAATACCGTATAAAAATCTTCTTTTACAGTGGGAGCCTGTTTAACAGCTTCAATAAATTCGTTTTTGTTTACTGGATTTTTAGACACATAATTAAAGAAACCTGTATTAATCAGGAAATCTTTAACAAGTTCAAACTGATTATTTTGAATATAACTGCATACGTATGTAGCTATACCTACTTGAATGCCGTGCATTTTGCATCCTGTTGTGATTTGATCAAGCGCATGAGAGATTAAATGCTCACTTCCACTTGCAGGTCTACTGGAACCTGCTATTTCCATGGATAATCCATTCATTAAAAGTGAATTTGCCAGATGATAAATAAACTTGGGCTCTCTAATGTTTTTATTCTGATAATTTAAAAAGTCTATTACGGTATTTTGAGATATCAGGTAAGCAAAATCATTAAAAGTCTCTTTTCCGATATTTACAGCCTCTTTCCAGTCCCAGCCTGCTGTGATTTTTGATATTAAATCACCAATTCCTGAGTAAATACAAGATTCAGGAGATTCTTTAACCGCATTAATATCAACAACGATTCCGTATGGAATTTTTGCATTTACGGTTTTTCTTTTACCTTCAACCAGTAAAGATGATAAAGGACTACAAAAACCGTCATTGGAGGTTGAAGTAGGGACACTTATAAAAGGCAAAGCCAACACATGAGCACAGTATTTGCTGTAATCCAACGCCTTTCCTCCGCCTATTCCTATCAATGCACCTACTGTCTTTGGAATATTAAAAGCAGTATGAATAACATTTTCAATATGAATTTCTTCAATAGTATTTTGATGAACTACATTAATATCAGACTTTTTAAAGCACTCATAAATCTGATTTCCGTATATTTCCTCTATTCCTGCGCTGAAAAAACAGGCAACATTTTTAAGTGAAGACTCTTTCAGGTATTTCCCAAGATAATTTAACTCACCTTCACCAATTTTTAGAATAGATGGAACCGATATTTGCTGTTGATTTAACTTACTCATTTTAGTAGTGCTCCTGTGGCATTGGTCGTTAACTTATGTTAGGTAATATGGATATATTCGTAGACGAGCTTGCGAGTTTTACGAATGTGCCCCTACTTGGTATCACCCTCATTTTTTAAATAATCCAAAATTTCACAGTAAGACTTAAACTCTTTTGCTTCAATTGAAGCTTGTTTGCATAACTCAAGAAGTAAATCCCGGGCAAAAACCTTATTTGCAAATCGGGCTGCTTCTATATCAGGCCTTCCATCTCCTGCAAAAATCAGAAAGTTATCATCACTTTTTAATGATTCTGCAACTAATTTTTTACTAATACCATATTCTTCAGAGTAAAAAGGATTATTTTTATCAGGTTTTAATATATTTAATCCCCGATCCTTAGAATAACAGCTCTTGTTACTGATCACTTTTACTAAGTTTGAGACTTGCAAATGTTCAAGAATAACATTTATATAATAATCAGCACCTGCGCTAACTATATAAAAATCTATATTATTTGCATGACAGTATTTGGCTGTATCAACAAATCCTTCCTCAATAGGCAATTCCAGAATTGATGAGTGGAATTCATCTTTATCCAGATGAATTTTTTTGAAAATCCGGGTTAAAGCCTCAACATGCCTAATTTTTCCTTTTTGATAATCAAGCCAGGGCTGTATATCTGATTCAGTCAAAAACTTTCCTATCACAAAGTAGAAAAAATCAACTTTACTTATAGTTCCGTCAAAATCGGATATTAAGACTTTTTGTCGGTTATTTAAGTTCATTTTTGATCCTAATTAGTTTTGTAATAAGAAGCAGCCTTCAAAATCAACATGATTTTTACGCTGTCCTGATTAGTGAATCAGTATACCAAAATTAAATAAGAAGAGAAAGAATCTTTAAACCCTTTCTCTACTTATTTAAATATATAAAATTGGCAATTAATATTTAGTACGGTTTAATTTTTCTCTTAACTCGCGAAATCTTATAATATCTTCCTGAGCTTTATAACTTTCTTTAAATAAAACCTGAGATGATGGATGTACCATCAATATATAATCTATATGAACCTCTAAGAACTTGTATTTTCTAGGCGGAGAATTTTGTTTTCTATTAACGATTTCAGCATCAGTAACAGCTAAAAACCTTCTTTCTCTATCATTCAAAAGGTCTGTTAACTCTCTATTTGAGTCAGTATACTTCGATACGTATACGACTCCCTTTATATCATGGTCTACTGTTAAAATAAGCACTTCTAATGGTGTAGTATCAATGTGTTTTGACATATTCCAGCCTATCTTTATCCTTGAGTAATTATCTCAGTTAAACCTTAATTCTAGTATAATACAAAACTCTAAAAATATAATAGCATTTTTAGTAATGCTAAACAGAAACTGAAAATTTTAAGTGGCCAAGCCACATTATCAAGTCATCAATCATTTCAATAATACAACGTATTATTATGAGCCCAGCTAAGTCATATTCTTAAGCCCTCGGTTATTCCAACGATACTGTGTTTCATTACAAAGTGGACTTCGGTTATTAATATAAGTTGGGTGTTGAATATTGCCTATTTCTTAGTCTTGAATCAATTCATATAAGTTTATTTCATAATATTTCAAATTGTAAATTAAAATAATCGTCGAAAATTTAATAATATTTAAAGTTATAAAAAAACTTGTTTTTTGCTGATAATACAGTTTAACAGCAATTTTAAGCTGGAGTTATTTAATATTTTATAAAAAAATTATTACTTATTCCAGGCAATTATATTACAGAAAATTTACAATTTATGTTATTATTTTTACTGGATTAAAGAATGCAAAATACTTAGATGCCTAAATTTCAAGCACAGAGTTTAGTGTGGAATATTTATTTTTATTAGTTATCAGACAATCAGTATGGTATCTATAACAAGGAGGGAAGGTTGAAGGATGGTCCAATTATCTAAAGTATTACAGGAAGTTAGGGTTATTCCTAAAAAGATTGATGATTATGAGCCAATTGTTGGTAAAGAAAAAATAGACAGGCTAAAAGAGCTTGCAAAACCTCTAAAAGGTAAGAAAATATTAAACCTGAATACTACTGCATATGGCGGTGGTGTAGCTGAGTTGTTAAAAACTCAAGTTGCATTAATGCAAGATCTGGGTTTGCAGGTTGACTGGTATGTAATGACACCTGTTCCAGGATTTTTTGATGTAACAAAAATATTCCATAACAATATGCAGGGACATTCAGGAACAGTTTCTGATGAACAGAAACAAATATATTTAAATGCTTCAGAGATTAATGCAGGAGGAATTGTTGAAAATTACGACTATGTGATGGCTCATGACCCTCAGCCACTAGCTATGATCGATTATGTAACAGCAAGAACCGGCAAATGGATATGGCGCTGTCACATTGACACCTCTCAACCAAATCCGGATACTTGGGATTTCTTGTATCCATACATGCAAAATTATGACGCGGTTGTGTTTACTCTTGATGAGTTTGTAAAAGAAGGATCGGAATTTAATAACCTTACTTTTATTCCTCCATCAATAGACCCTCTAAGTCCCAAAAACAGTGATATGGCTGAAGAAGAAGTGCAAAATCTGATGGTTAGCTATAATGTTGATCCTACCAGACCATTACTAGTGCAAATATCCAGATTTGATCCCTGGAAAGATCCTCTAGGCGTTATTGATGTGTACAGAAACATTAAATATAGCCATTCGGTAAAAGGTATAAGAGGTGCACAGTTAGTCTTAGTTACAAGTATGGCCCATGATGATCCTGAAGGATGGATTATATATGACCGTGTTGTCAGAAGAGCCGGTGAAGACTTTGACCTTCATGTTTATACCAATTATCATAACGTTGGTGACGTTGGTGTAAAAGCTTTCCAACTGGCAGCTGATGTTGTACTGCAAAAATCACTTAAAGAAGGTTTTGGCTTAACTGTAGCTGAAGCTCTTTGGAAAGGTAAACCTGTTATAGGCGGAAATGTAGGCGGTATAAAACTTCAAATTAAAGACGGAGTAAATGGTTTCTTAGTTTCTAGCATACAAGAAGCTACAGAAAAAACTTTATATTTAATGAAAAATCCTGATGTTGCCAAAAAAATGGGCGAAACAGGAAAAGAGATTATTAGAGAAGACTTCTTATGCATAAGAGAGATTGAAGATCATCTCAAATTATTTAATAAGTTAGCAGATGAACCTTGTACATCAATATCTTGCTAAATTTCTCAATCTCGTTTAATCTTGTTTCAGTATGTAAGCTGGAGAATTTTAATGCCTGAAAAAGATTATTATTTAACAATTCATGGACATTTTTATCAACCTCCACGGGAAAACCCATGGTTAGAGACAATCGAATTGCAGGATAGCGCTGCTCCTTTTCACGACTGGAATGAGAGAATAGCCTTTGAATGTTATACTCCAAATTCTGTATCAAGAATCGTTGATCATAAAAGCCAAATTATTGATGTAGTTAATAACTATTCACTCATAAGCTTTAATATTGGAGCTACACTTTTATCATGGCTTGAGTTATACGCCCCGGAAACTTATGAGAGATTAATTGAAGCTGATCGTCAGAGTGTTGAAGAACATTCCGGACACGGTAATGCAATGGCACAAGTATATAACCATATGATTATGCCACTTGCAAATGAGAAAGATAAATACACTCAAACCATATGGGGTATCAGGGATTTTCAATACCGTTTTGGCAGGAAGCCTAATGGCATATGGTTGGCTGAAACAGCTGCAGATGAAGATACCTTTAAAGTTTTGGTTGACTGCGGCATAAACTTTACGGTTCTTTCTCCATATCAAGCATTAAAAGTAAGGCCAATAAATGGAAATAACAATTCATGGATTGATGTTGGCTGGGGTAATATTGATCCAGGTCAGCCATACAGGTATTATTTAAAAGATAACACAGACAGATATATTGATTTATTCTTTTATGATGGCGCTATTTCTAAATCTGTAGCTTTTGAAAACCTTCTTCATAATGGGGATAGATTTATTAGCAGACTTAAAGATGGTGTTTCACTGGATAGAAACTATAATCAGCTAGTACATATTGCTACGGACGGGGAAAGTTACGGTCATCATACAAAATTTGGCGATATGGCTCTTTCCTACATGTTAAAGAGAAAAGTTCAGGAATCCGGCTTTAAACTAACTAATTATGGTGAATATCTTGAAAAGAATCCTCCGAGATTTGAAGTTGAGATTAAACACCCTTCTTCCTGGAGCTGCTGTCATGGAGTTGGCAGGTGGGAGGATAATTGTGGATGCTCAACAGGAGCACAACCAGGCTGGGATCAAAAATGGAGAAAACCACTTAGAAATGCGCTTGACTGGCTAAGAGATGAACTTGCAATTGTTTATGAAAAACACGCAAGTCGTTACCTGAAAGATCCATGGAAAGCTAGAAATAGGTACATAGATGTGATTTTAGACAGGAATGAATTGTCAATTGGTCATTTTTGCGCACATGAAGGTATTAAAAAACTTTCCAAACAAGAGCAAGTTGAGATAATCAAATTACTTGAAATGCAAAGGCAAGCCATGCTTATGTATACAAGTTGTGGATGGTTTTTTGCTGATATTTCAGGTATAGAAACAACTCAAATCCTTAAATATGCTGCAAAAGCTATTCAAATCGCAGAAGAATTTTCAGAGACGGGCTTAGAAGCTAAGTTTTTAGAACAATTATCTAAAGCAGAAAGTAATATTAGAAAGTTCGGCACAGGCAAAGATGTTTATCTTAAATTTGTCAAACCTTCCGTAGTAAGTATTAAACAGGTGGTAAGCCACTGGGCTATTAGTTCCCTGTTTGAAGAATATAACGATGAAACAGAGATATACTGCTATAATATTAAATCTCTGGACTATCGTAAGGTTAAAAAAGGCAGTACTTCCTTATTACTTGGACGACTTGAAATTGTGTCGAAAATAACACTTGAGCGCAGTGATATGATCTATGCCTTACTGCATTTTGGTGGGGAAGATTTCCATTGCACAATTAGAGGATATTCAGGTGATCTGGAATACAACAAGATCAAAGATGATCTGGTTAATAAATATTATAGTTTACCGCTAACAGAGATAATCAGAAGCCTTGATGATCATTTTGGCAGGGAATATTTTACGTTAAAAGATTTATTTATAGATGAGAGACGTAAAATTATTAGCATTTTAATTAAAGATCAGCTGCAAAGATTTGCTAAAACATATCAAGGTCTATATGAAGAAGGTAAAGGCCCTATGATTCAACTCTATGAGCTTGGCCTTTCTGTTCCTTCCGAATTTAAAATTGCTGCTGAATATACTCTGAGTCGTAATTTTAATGACATTATAATGAATATCGAGGATATAGGGGATCCTGGTTTATTGCAGGAAGCCTTTGATATCAATAAAGAAGCTAAAAAGCTGGGGGTTATTCTTGATTATAAACCAGCAGAAGAAGTTTATAGCTTATATGTCACAGAAAAAGTTAAAGTTCTGGCAGATAATATGGATGTTAAACAATGTGAAACCCTTATTAACGTCTTATCTCTGGCAAATAAGCTGGGATTAAGGCCTAATTTAGCACAGGCTCAGGATCTTTATTTTACTTTAATCTATAATAAAGCCTCTGAATTAATTGATTCATTGAAAAAATCAGAAAATCTCCATATGGATAAAGGTTTTGTGGCTACAATATTAAACCTTGGAGAAAGACTCAATTATAATGTTGAAAAACATTATAATGAGCTTAGCAGGCTAACATCTAAAATTGAGCTATTAAACTAAAGTAGAATAAACCGTTGATTAAAAGAGGGCGTAAAAAGC
>DNSU01000190.1:23608-33018 GCA_003499585.1 Cyanobacteria bacterium UBA9579
ACTTTCTTGCTGGTTATAAGAAGTGTTATAGGCACTAACTTAAGTACACGTTTAAATAATTGAGGATTTAATATGTGAATGATCAAAAATCCTTTTTGATTTTTTCACTGTCCTTAGATGAAAAGTTATTAAACATTAACAGATTGTATTATTTTAAAAACAACACTAAATGGGGATACATTTTACTGTAAATGTTTTTAAAATGTATTTACAGTGAGTCCTCAACTCTTCTAAATCTACTTGCTACTCGCTTAGGTCTCTGATTTAATCAGAGACTTTTTTTAGCTAAATATTTACCTATAACTCTGATAAGAAATCATTTACCCATTTGTAAATATTGTTTTCTTTTACTTTTTCTCTTAATTCGACCATTATCTCTTCTTTTTCTTTTATATCAGTGTTTTTTACCTTCAATATTGCTTCAGAAATAGATCTTACATCGTAAGGATTCATTGTATTGCCTGTATCCAGTTCTTCTGCTGCCCCTGTGAATTCGCTAAGAACAAGCATACCATCATTATTGATTCTGGAAGCTATGTATTCTTTTGCAACCAGATTTAATCCATCTCTTAACGCTGATATTAAGACAAAATCAGCAAAGCTATAATAGGATACAAGATCTTTAAGTGAAACTGAGTTGTAAATATAGCTGACAGGATTCCATCCGTCTTTTGAAAATTTGCCGTTTATTCTACCAACAGTTTCATCAACCTGTTTTTTTAATTCCATATATTCTTTAATATTTGTCCTTGTAGGCACTGCAATTTGAATAAGAGTAATTTTCTTATGGTAATCAGGATTGTTCTCAAGGAAATATTCAAGCCCTTCAAGCTTTTCTACAATTCCCTTTGTATAATCAAGTCTGTCAACTCCAAGACAAATAGTTTCTGCGATGAAATTTCTTCTTAATTCTTTTACTTTTTTAGTTACATAAGAGCCTCTGGCGATTTCATCAATTTGATTAAAATCAATGCTGATTGGAAGTGCAACTATTTTAGATTTAATATCATCATGCTTAACAATATCAGACTCATAATCAACTTCTGCATCTATAATCTGATCATCCACACATTCCATAAAGTGTTTTTTATAGCTTTGCGTATGAAATCCTATTAAATCACACCCTAATAAACCTTCAAGTATCTCTCTTCTTCTTGGAATAATTTTGTAAATTTCCACACTTGGAAATGGAATATGCAGGAAGAAGCCTATTTTATTAGTTACACCTTGTTCTCTTAGCATTTGAGGAACAAGCATAAGGTGATAATCCTGAATCCAAATTTTGTCATTAGGTTTTAAGACATCCAGTATTTCATTTGCAAATTTTTGATTAACCTGTTTATATAAATTCCAGTCTTTATCTTCCATTTTATATATGCCGGGAAAATAATGAAAAAGAGGCCAGATTTGTCTGTTACAAAATCCTTCGTAATAATGAGAATTTTCATTTTTAGTTAGTTTTATTTGTTTTATTTCGTACGGAGTTTCGATACCATACTTTTCAAACTGGCTTTCCCCTGTGCAAACCCACATTCCATTGGTATTTTTTACTACAGGATCAAGAGCTGCCACTAATCCACCGGCAGCTTTTTCAAGCTTTATATTATCTTTTCTTTTTTTAATATGATAAGGTGATCTATTAGCAACTATGATTAATCTCATATGAGCCACCTTGTTAATCTGTGTAAGGATATTAGATTATTCATTTCTTAAAAATATCATATTTAGATCATTTAATCAAATCAGATCTACTTAAAATCCATGGTGTTTATATGAAAAAATCTATCATAGTTTGCAAAATTATAAATTTAAAGAATTTTTAAGAAAAATTTAAACTGGAAAAATTTCCAGTTTAAATTACATAAAATATTAGAAATTGTCGTAATTATAACCTGATTTTTACATTTTTAACCAGACAGGCTCTTAACTTTTTGTTTATCCCAGAAGCTTTGAAAGAGACCCAAGAACTTTATCAGGCTGAAAAGGTTTAACAATAAAATCCTTAGCCCCTGACTGGATTGATTCAAGAACCATGGCTTGTTGTCCCATTGCAGAGCACATAACAACTTTTGCAGCAGCATTAATAGCCATAATTTGTTTTAAAGCAGAAATACCATCACATTGTGGCATGGTAATATCCATAGTTACGAGATCAGGAGACAACTCTTTATATTTTTCAACAGCTTCAAGCCCATTTGTGGCTTCTCCTGCAATTTCATATCCTGCTTTTTCAAGCATGTCTTTTAACACCATTCTCATAAATGCCGCATCATCTACTATTAATATCTTTTTTGACATATGGCCTCCTTAATATATAAATTTCTTATTGATTAATATGTTTTGAAATAGTTCAGAATCTTTTCTAAAGAGCTATCTTCAAGAAAAAGGATATAAAACCCTGAGAATTTTTCATCTTCTATAGTTAATTTTGTACTTATAAACAAAATATGCTCCGATAAATTTTTTATACCCGATTTTACAGAATTTATAAGATTATCTAATTTATCCTGTTTGATTTTAGGAGTAGACATATTAATAGTAGTATGCATCATATTAGCGATAGCACCAATATATGCTCCTGAGATTATATTGGATATTTCTGATACTACTGTCCTAGGGTCTATTTCATAACCCATAGAAGCTGTTTTGCCAATTCTTTGAAGCTCATCATCTGTAACAAGAAATCCAATACTTCCTTTTACTTCTTCTGCAAAGTCAAAGCAAAACATAATCCGTTCTTCATCTTTATTACCGATTTGAACAAAAATACTTTTAATATCATCAAGCTTCACAACAGGGATTTCAATCATAACTTTTTTATTAAGCATAATGGAGAGTGAAGTCGCAGCATTTCCGCTGCCGATATTTCCCAATTCTTTAAGAATATCTTCTTCAAAAGCAGAGATATTATGCATATTAATCTCCTATGCTATTGGTTTTAAGCAGGGTATTGATATTTAGGATTAAAGCCACATGTCCATCACCTAGCGTGGTTGCACCTGAGAATAGATCATCAGCACATAATTTTTTGTTGATAGGTTTAATAACTATTTCCTGCTGGGTTAATAATTCAGATATGATTATTCCAAGATATTTATCCTGATTTCTCAGAATTACAACCGTTAATGATTTTCCTTCATCCCGATCATTCGGAATTTCTAACAGTTTATCCAGTCTTATTAAAGGAAGGGTCTTTCCTCTTAGTACAATTACTTCTCTGTTTTGAACCCGTTTAATTTGATCGATAGGCACATCTATAACTTCACTAATGTAATTAAGAGGAGCAGCATAGATCTCACTTCCAACTCTTATTAGTAAAGCCTGTACAATAGCCATTGATGAAGGAAGGGCTATTGTAATTGTAGTTCCAATATTTTTCTCTGAAACAATGGAAACATTTCCTCCTAAAGCAGCTACTTTAGACTTTACAACATCCATGCCAACGCCCCTGCCTGATATATCTGTTGCTACTTTAGCTGTTGAAAAACCAGGAGCAAAGATTAATTCAAGAGCATCCCTGTCAGACATGGTTTTAGCTTCTTCAGGAGTAATAACACCTTTATTAACAGCGATATCTTTAACTTTTTTTGGATCTATACCTCGGCCGTCATCGCTAACTCGTATAATTATATTATCACCTTCATTAAAAGCAAGTAACTCCAAAGTTCCTTTTGCTGTTTTTCCTGTCTGAATTCTTTCTTCAGGTGTTTCGAGGCCATGATCTAATGAATTTCTAATTAAATGGACTAACGGATCACCGATTTCATCAATGACAATTCGATCCATTTCGGTGTCTTTACCGATTATTTTAAGGTTAACTTCTTTTCCAAGTTCCTTTGAAATATCTCTTACGAATCTTGGGAAGCGATTAAATACCTGTTCAATAGTTACCATTCTAAGCTTCATAACTATTTCCTGGATGTCAGATGTGATATGGCTCATTGTTTCTGTAGCATTTGTTAGATTATTTTCCTTTAATTCTCCTGAAATCTGAACAATGCGTGTTTTGCTAATAATTAACTCGCCTACAAGATCCATAAGTTTATCCATGCGATCTGCACTTACTCTTATAGTTTGAGGGATTGCTTTAGCAACAACTCTAACATTGTCTTCTGTTCTATCTTTTGATTCAGAGGACTGATCTATAGGCTTATCAAAGTCATAATCATTTACTAATACATCTTTTATTTCAGACACAGTCTTAATAGAGGCAATTATTTCTTCATTATTCGCCTGGGTTAATTGGAATAATTTAAAGAATTCCTTAAAATCACCAGCTTCCAGAGCGTCGACTTCCGGTTGAGTCTTAATTATTTCACCCAAGGGCTCGAGCGCTTTGTGAGTCATAAAAGCTCTTGCTCCGGGTAAAACGCAATCATTATCTATGAATACCGTTATTTCTTTTACAATAAAACCTTTTTCTCTTGAGCTGTCTATCAAAGTTCTTTCATAATCACTGAAAGTTATTTCATTGTAGGATTTACCTTCTTCAACCTGCACAGTATTTAAGAGCTCCTGCAATTTTCGAATTAATTCATGATTATCTGAAGCATTATCTTTATAACTTCCATCGACTACTTTTTGAACAAGCTTACCAAGCTCATCAAGACATTTAAACAGAGTATCCAAGATTATATCATTAGCTTTAATGGTTCCATTTCTCAATGGATCGAGAAGATTTTCCATATGATGGGTTAAATCCCCAATATTATTAAAGCCCATGGTTTTGGACATACCTTTTAAGGTATGGGCTACTCTGAATATATCATTAAGTATATCTAGATTATCAGGTTGGGTTTCAAGTTTTAGCAGAGTTTCGTTTAATTTTTGAAGATTTTCTTGGGATTCAGCTATAAACAGCCCTAAATATTGATCTGTTTCCACATTCTACTCCTTTTAAAAAGTTTATTTCACATCTTTAGGCTCTGTTTTTTCTTTTACTTTTTCCAGCTGAACTTCTTTAACCTGATTTATTGATTCTACGACCTTGGTCAGACTTTTTATACTGCTTGCTTCATCTATATCCAGGAAGTTTTTAAGGTTTAGTAAAATTAATAATCTATTCTGGAACTTACCCACACCCAATAAAAAGTCCGATTCTTCACCAATATCAACAGGAGGAGGTTCTATATCATCGGTTTGTAAATGGATAACTTCAGAGACAGCATCAACTACAAGCCCTATGATTTCCTGATTAACATCCAATATCATAATTCTTGTTTCATTTGTGTTTTCCATTTTAACTTCCATATGAAACTTTTTTCGCCCATCAAGAATTGGGATAATATGACCTCTTAGATTTATTACACCTTCTACAAAGTGAGGAGATTTAGGGATTTTTGTAGGGGTTTGAGGCATGATGATTTCTTGTACACTGGTAATTGGTACTGCATATTCCTCATTACCCAGTTTAAATACAATCATTTGGACTTCTTTTTGGTCTTTAAACTCTTCTATCATAAGTTTTAACCCCGCTATTCTAAAGATTTTAATAATAAATTATTTTTAGTATGTCATCTGCTTGTCTAAATTTGAATTGTATAGAATTTTTATTGTAAACAGTCTTTAAATTGTTTAAATAGATCTTCTATTTCTATCATATATATTAAAGTCTCTTTTTGGAAGATATTTTCAGCAACTTGATAATTCCCTTTTTTAAGTTCTTCAATAATTTTTCTTCCAGTATCATGTATTAAGTAGTGAGGATGGTCTATTTTATCAAAAATAGCTTTTTCTTGCGCAGATGGTTCATAGTTAAAATACCATTTCCCAAATTTACATAAAGTATGATCAAATTGGAGTTTTACACTGACATTTCTGCTTTCAATAGCCTGTTTTAGTGAATTAACCCAGTTATGATGATCTTCTAATCTTGCGTTCATGAAATATATTTTTTCAAAGTTTCCCAGATTAGAGGCTAATTTAATTAAAGGCGTTGATAATTCCTTAAGTTGAGTTTGTACGTCATAAAAACCAACTACCTGAGTATCTATCTGCATTAATTGCTCTGAAAGAGTTTCCATAGATTCGCTGATATTCTGAATAGCAGCGTTCATTTCCTGAGTTCTTGCAGATGTAGATTGGAAATTATCAGTAACCTCACCTATTATTCCTACCATACCGGTTATTTGTTTATTGATTGAACCAAGATTATCATTTAATTCAGTGAACTTTTGTTCATTGTTTCCAAGAGATTTTATTGTGTTTGAAGAAGCATCGACTGTAAGCTTTGATATCTTTTGAATATTTTTGATTTCATTTTCTACAAGATTGGTTAACTCACTGGTTTTACCAGCCAGCTTTTTAACCTCATCGGCAACAACTGCAAAACCTTTACCGTGCTCTCCTGCTCTTGCTGCTTCTATTGCTGCGTTAAGAGCTAATAAATTAGTTTGACCAGCTATGTTTTTAATGGATTCAATTATATTACCAATAGATTCTGAGTTTTTCTGTAAAGCAAGCATCTGCTCTTCAAGGGTTCTGGAAGATATTTGAATATCATTAAATCCTTGAAGAACAGAATCAGCTTTATCTGTTCCTTCTTGTGTATACTGTATGACCTCGTTTGCCATATTAAATAAGTTAATGCACTTTTCATTATCATTAGCCGTAATTACAGCCATCTCATTTAAAGATGCGGCTATCTCTTCTATGGCACTCAGGACATTTTGCTGGTTATCACAAGATTTAGTTACAGAATCTTTAATGATTTCACAATCTTTAATTGCCTTTGTAGCTTGATCTCTTATAATTATTCCATTCTCCAATAATGAGAAAACTCTATCTAACAGGTCAATTGTTGCATTTTGAAACTTTTTAAATACACCTTGTACAATTTCAAAGGCCTTTTGACAAGTTCCGGATTTTAATTGTATCTGCTCACCCTTCTCTACTAAGGATATTTTACTTTTCAATTCAGCTATCAGGCCTTTTTCTGTATCCTGAAAAATAGAGAACAGAATAAAGAGACTACATAGGATTAGAGGAAAAATTAAAAATACAGATGGTACTTTTAGTAAATACAAAGTCAATATTATGAGCGACATTGCCTCTGCTAAAATTAGATACAGCTTTTTCTTCATTTAATTTTTCCTCTTACTATATTTCTCTTGATATAATTTATTATACTTTAAATATAGCAACCTGTTTTTGGAGATTTTCAGCTATTTTAGCCAGAGATTGTGAACTTGCAGAGATTTCTTCAAGACTTGCTGTTTGCTCTTCTGTAATGCTGGAGATCTCTTCAGCACTTGCAGAGGATTCTTCGGTAATAGAGGAAATATCTTCCATCATCTTAACAACATTATCTGAGTTTCTTGCAAGAGAGTTAACTTCATTTGATATTTCCTGAATATTACCGCTTGCTTCTTTTGCTGCATTAAGAATTGATTCAAGAGCTTCTCCAACGCTTTCGATAGTAACAACACCATCTTCAACTTCATTAACTCCATTATCCATAGCTGTTACTGCTTCAGTAGCTTTATTCTGTATTTCTTTAATCATTCCTGTAATTTTATCAGTAGCTTCAGCAGATTGAGAAGCCAGTTTTTTAACTTCATCAGCTACTACTGCGAAACCTTTTCCATGCTCACCTGCTCTTGCTGCTTCTATTGCTGCGTTAAGAGCTAGTAGGTTAGTCTGACCCGCTATGTTTTTAATTAAATCTACAATAACTTCAATATCTGAGCTTAATTTACCTAAATCTTTAATGGTTTTTGAGGTGTCAACTGAAGTAAGTTTAATCTGGTTAATTTTTTCAACGGCTTTTGCAGCTTGCATACGTCCAGCGCCAGCATTAGTCTCTGTATTTTTAGAGATATTTACTGTTTCACCTGAATTTTCAGAGATAAGCTGGATGGCTTTACTAATTTTGTTTATATTTTCCAGACATCCTGTTACGCTGCTAGCTTGCTCTTGAGATCCTGTTGCCAATTGGGTAATACTTGTTGCCACCTGTTGCGCTCCTTGAGCTGTTTGTTCTGTTGCTGCACTCATTTCTTCTGAGCCTGCTGACATCTCTTCTACTGTTCTGGCAACTTGCTCTACGAATTTTCTTACCTGAGCTGTTAGGGCATTCAAGGCCATTCCTAATTGCCCAACTTCATCTTTAGAGTTTACTTGAACCTCTTTAATCTGGATATTGCCATTTTCATCTTTTTCTATACATTTAATCATTTCTTCAAGTGGTCTTGCTATGATTCTTGCTATAAACAAGCCTAACACTAAAGTTAATCCAATACTAATTAAAATTATAACGATAAGCTCAATTTTTGTAGCTATTGCCTGAAGATCCTGTTCTTTTTTTGCATTTGCAGCATCATCATTTATAGCATTTACAAACTCATCCGTTTTTTTCATAAGTACATTGTGAGTTTCAATATTAGCTAAATAAAATTTGTAAGCATCTTCTTTCTTACCACTTTTAGCAAGTTCAGTAATTGTATCACCAATATCAGACCATTTATCATTTATTATGTTTAATTGATCTAATATTTCCTTATCTTCTTTATCAAAATTGATTTTTTCTAACTCTAAAAATATTTCTTCTGTATAATTATCTGCTATATCCATTGCTTTAGCTACTCTATTCCAATCATTAGAATCCTTTGCCAGTATAAAACCTAGTAAAAGTTTCTCATCAAGAATTCTACTAGCCTTCATGTTTTGAACTTTTATAACATTTTGCAAGTTAAAATCATACATTTTATTAAATTGCTTATTTGATGCATTTAACAAATTAAATGAAATAAACCCCAGAAGACAGATAAAAACTAATATTACTAATACCAATCCAATGATTTTTTGTGCAATTTTTAAATTTCGGAACCATTCCATAGTTTTTTCCCTTTCTCAATAATTTCTTATGAAATTGATAATAACTAACTATACTCATGGTTTCAGATTTTGTAAAGCACGAAATACGTAAAATATATATAATTAGAATTCATATTATATATATTTTGCACCAGCTTTGCATATAACTACTTCGTAATAAGCACCAGGTTTTATATAAAACTTATTTGTAAGATCTGCTATTGTTTTTGCAAATGTAATCTTTCCTGAATATCAAACTTGTGTATATGAGTGCAAGAATATTGTTTTCAGATATTTGATATACAACCTGGATAATAGATTTTAATAATCTTGTATTGTAGTACTATTATACCTTAATACAAAATTATTTCAACCATTAAACTTTTGGCTATAAAGGTTTGAGTAAAAACAATTTCTTCACTTTTTTCTTTCTTTTAATTTGATAAACAGGGTTTCAAAAGACTAACCAGCTTTAAATGCAAATTAGAAGAGCTATATTAATTGAATTATTAACGAACAAAAATATAAGCTCGTTTCAGGCTTTAAAGGGGAAATTATCTTATAAAATTGTTATTATAAGAAGCTGTCTTGTTAAA
>DNSU01000152.1:0-1155 GCA_003499585.1 Cyanobacteria bacterium UBA9579
CCCGCCCGATGCTGCTGCAGTGCCTCTGTTAATTTTTCCTGCTGTTTTATCATATTCTCCACCCAAACAGGTTTATTATACCTCTAAACGGCTATCTGTGTAAAACTTGTTACTTCAGGATGACAGTGCGAGGTATTATTAAGTAGTAGGGTGCGCACTGCGCACCAGCTATAAGACGGTGCATATTACACACTCTATCAGTAATATTTTAGAAAATTATTTATAAACTAATAAATCAAACTATTAAAGTAAGGTTTATAATGGAAACAATTAGGATATGGTTGATAAAATAAAACTTATAGCCCTCGATATTGATGGAACTATTTTGAATAAAGAGTTTCATGTTTCTGATAGAGTAAAAAATACTATTGCAAGAGCTATAGATTCAGGTATTTATGTAATTTTAGCCACTGGAAGAATGTACAGCGCTACTGTTCCTATTGCTTCAAATTTAGGGATAAAAACTCCTCTAATTACATATCAAGGCAGTATGGTTAGGGAATTTTACGATTCAGAAGATATTCTTATGCATTACACAATATCAGCAGAGCACTCTAAGATGGTTCTTAATGAGTTAAGAAAGTTTGATCACCAAATAAATGTTTATCTTGATGATGAAATGTTTGTTGAAAAAGAGACAGATATATTAAAAGAATATGCCGCTAGAAGGCATATTACCTATCACAAAGTAGATTCCTTTGATAAAGTGACAGATCTGACCCCTACAAAAATCCTTGTTATGGACAATACTCCTGAAAAGGCAACAGAAATAAGGGATTATCTCAGAAGTAAATATTCTGACATCTTGAATATAAGCAAATCAACCCCTTTATATTGTGAAGTTGTAAATAATCAGGCATCAAAAGGCCATGCCATTTTATTTCTGGCAGAAAAATGGGGAATAAAACAATCTGAAATAATGGTAATAGGTGATCAGGATAATGATATGGATATGCTTGAGATTGCAGGCCTTCCTGTTGCAATGGGTAATGCGGAAGAAGGTCTTAAAAGTATTGCAAAATATATAACTGATACGGTTGATAATAATGGAGCGGCTTTGGCTATAGAAAAATTTGTATTGGAGTAACATATGAATCAGCAATATAGAGTTGGAAATGGCTATGATATTCATAGATTAGCAGAAGGAAGAAGATT
>DNSU01000152.1:1228-5470 GCA_003499585.1 Cyanobacteria bacterium UBA9579
GCAGAAGGAAGAAGATTAATTCTTGGCGGTGTTGAAATCCCGCATCATAATGGATTACTGGGTCATTCTGATGCGGATGTATTAACCCATGCCATTATGGATGCAATGTTGGGAGCTTTGTCATTGGGTGATATCGGCAGATATTTTCCTCCATCTGATCCGGTATATAAAGATATTGACAGCCTTGAACTTTTAAAAAAAGTTAAGCATTTAATAGAAGCTGAAAACTATAAAATCGTTAATATAGACACAGTAGTACAGGCTGAGCGCCCCAAACTTTCAGGTTATATTTTTCTTATAAAAGAGAAACTTGCAGAAGTTTTGGAAATTGAAACAAGTCAGGTTTCTGTAAAAGCAACAACAATGGAAGGTTTAGGTCCTGTTGGGGAAGGTAAGGCAATAGCAGCTCATTCTGTTATTTTATTGGAAAAAAATTTGACAGTTGGCCAATAAAAACCTGATTTTATAAAACCTAATATCATATCTAATATTAGATATAACAATACTAAGTGTCTTCATATATATGTTAGTTCACAATTTAAACGAACATTTCAAGTTTCAGCCCGGTGTATTGAGTTTATTTATAGCACTAATATTTTTTATAATCTTTGCAGCATCAATAATAAGTTCTTTTATACAAAAGAGTAATAAAAAAGAACAGTAAAAAACCTGTGCAATATAATTGAGATTGGCTCTCTTTAGGGATGTTTCTCATGGTCTAAGTTGTTATTCTGAATTTCATCAAATAAATTTGGGGAGGATTTATAATGGCTGTATGTAAAAAATGCAAAAAAGAATATATGTCTTTAAAAGAGGTAGAAGAATTTTGTCCTGCCTGTAAGCATCCGGAAAAAGAAATCAGATCTCCTGATGTACAGGATAGACATTTACAGGAAAAACAAAAACGTTTTACTTCTGAATAAAAAGCATTATTAATTTAAATAACGTTAAAGGCATGAGCAGGAATATTATTTCCGTCGGTGCTAATGCACGAATTTAAGTCATCTTGAAATGATTGAGGACTTAAATTCGTGACTTTGTCACTGCCAATAAACTGATATGGCATCAAGGCTCCTTCAATAATATTTCTGCTCTTGTAATGCAATTAATAAAATTAATAATGTTAAAATAAACCCTGAAAACCGCATGAAATAAGAAACTATTCTATCTAAAAAGCATCTAAATATGTATGTATAGAAAGTTCACTTTTTTGAAATGCTGCTGGATTAATGAAAAATTGAGTTATAGTTGAGTGTTATAATTCAATTGAGCAAAATTATAAGCGTTGGATAAATTAATCTTAAAATTTGAATAATTTTTCAACACACGGATTATTTTTGTAGTATTTTAAAAAAGTGTTAGAAAATTAACCTGGAAGGTATGAAAACATGGTAAACAAGCTCATTAAAGAAGACACAAAGTTATTCATGACCGGAAATGAAGTAATAGCTTATGCGGCCGTAGCAGCGGGTGCTGAATATATGTATGGCTATCCTATTACTCCTCAAAATGAGATTATGCATACCTGGTGTAAGTTACTGCCAAAAACAGAAGCTGGATTTCTTCAAACAGAAGATGAAATTTCAGCCGGTTTTTCTACAGTTGGCGGTATTCTAGCTGGTAAAAAAGCTTTCACAGCAACAGCTGGACCAGGAAACGTAATTATGCAAGATGCTATGTCAATGGCAGAAATGATGAGAATTCCTTTTGTATGTGCAGTAATGCAAAGAGGTGGTCCAAGTACCGCTACAGTTATTTATGCACAGCAAGAAACAACTTTAACCACTTTTGGCGGTAATGGTGAAGGACACAGAATAGTTTATTCAACAGCCGGTCACCAGGATCTTTATGATTATACAATTAAAGCATTCAATACTGCCTGGAAATATAGATTCCCAACATTTATCCTCGCTGATGGGTATCAGGGCAAAATGAGAGAGCCTGTAATTATGTACGATCCGGAATCAAAAGGCATTGAAATGATTCCTGCTACTCCATTCCTAAGAGCTGAGGGAACTGCAGGTGTTGATAGAAAAGCTGTTCATATGAGAAATTGCTTAAATCTTGAAGAGGAATTGATGGAAATTCTTGATGCTTATGAAGAAGAATTCAACAGAATTACTCCTGAAATTGCTGAATATAAAGAATACAAAGCTGATGATGCAGACATATTAATCATTGCTCACGGTATTGTTGCAAGAAGTGCAATGACTGCTATCGATGAATTAAGAGAAAAAGGAATCAAAGCTGGTTTATTCAGACCTGTTACAATCAGACCTTTAGCTGTTGACCCGTTAAGAAATGCTGTTAAACGTGCTAAACAAGTATTATTCACTGAATCAGCAAATGGTCAGATGGCAAGAATGGCTCTTGAAAAACTCTATGGTATAACCACTCCATACGATACCCTTTATAAAATGGGTGTTGGCGTTACAGGTGGCGATATAGTAGAAAAAGTTGAGCAGATGGTTAAACAACCAGCAAACGTGTAATTAAGAAGTTAGTCTTATAAATAGGCTAAGTTTGAAATAATTGAGAATTTGAAAAAGAATCAGAATTAAAGGAGATAAATATGCCAAGTGTATTAACAATTCCTCCAAATTTACCGCAAGCGCAAAACCCGGATGTAGGCGCAAGCAAATTTTGTCCTGGTTGTGGTCATGGTATGACATTAAAAACATTAGCAACAGCTATTGATGAACTAAACCTGCACGAAAGAGCAGTTTTTGGGTGTGATATCGGTTGCAGCTTGTTGTCATGGAATTATATGAATATAGATACAATCCAAGCTCACCACGGTCGTACAACCCCGGTTATTTATGGTGTTGTAAGAGCAAGACCCGATACAGTGGGTATTGCATATATGGGCGATGGCGGCGGCCTTGCAATCGGCGCTCAGCATCTTGTGAATGCTGCTGTTAGAAACGAAAAAATGTTAGTAGTTCTTGTTAACAATACTAACTATGGTATGACTGGTGGACAAATGGCTCCAACGACTTTA
Source organism: Cyanobacteria bacterium UBA9579 (assembly GCA_003499585.1). GTDB lineage: Bacteria > Cyanobacteriota > Vampirovibrionia > Gastranaerophilales > UBA9579 > UBA9579. The sequence continues at coordinate 4,230 of DNSU01000152.1, forward strand.
CCGGGACAAGTAACAGAGACAACTCCTTACGGACGCGATATAGAAGTTACCGGAAAACCGACAAAAGGCGCTGAAATGGTTGCTTCACTTGTTGATACAGATAAAGCTTATGTAACAAGAGGAACAGTAGGTAACCTTCGTCAGTTAAAAACAATGATGAAAAAAGCTCTTCAAAACGTTGCTGACGGACGTGGTTTTGCATATGTAGAAGTTCTTTCTCTTTGCCCACTTAATTGGAGAACCAATAACGTGGATACATGGGATAGATTACAAACTATGGAAGATTACTTCAAAGTAGGCGAACTCGTGGTTCCTCAAGCAATAGAAGGAGTTAAGTAATGGCTAGATCAAAAATAGTATTAGCTGGTGAAGGCGGACAAGGCGTTCAGAGTATTGCTAAGATCCTTGTTGAATCCGGATACGCAGCAGATAAAAAAGTATTATATATTCCTAACTTCGGTGTGGAACAAAGAGGCGGCGTAAGTATTGCTTTTTGCCAGATTTCTGATACTGAAATAGGAGAGCCAAGATTCTCCAAGGCTGATATTGTTATGATGCTTTCAGATAGAGCTATTGATCGTTGTTCCGTATATGTGGATGAAAACACAACAGTTATTTATGATACTTCTGTTTGCACCATCAAACCTGAAATGGCAGCTAAAAAAATCATTGGTATTCCTGCAAGCAAAATTGCTAATGATGAGCTTACTTCAAGAGTATTCAACATTATCGTTTTAGGTGTAATTTTGCAGGCTACAAATGTTGTTGAAATTAAATACGTAAAAGATGCAATGGAAGGAGCTCTTGGCAAGAAATTTGCAGCAAAACCGGAGCTCAGAGAACTTAATTACAAAGCTCTTGAGCGTGGTATTTCATTAATTAAAGAAACAGCTAATGTATAGGTTGACATATTAGTCTAAGAAAATAAAGGAGCCAAAATGGTGACAACTAAAGAATATAAAGGTATAACTGTTGAAGGTGTTGGCAAAGGCAGAGCTAACTGGCACATTTATATGGAACTTTGCAAAGGTTGTGGCTTATGTTTAGTAAAATGCCCAATCAATAAAAAAGGTGAAGATTGCCTTAAATGGTCAAAAGAAGTTGGCCTATATGCAACCCCGGCAGTAGAGCCAGATCCAGAAAAATGTATCGCTTGCGGTACCTGCGAAATGCTCTGTCCTGATAGCGCTATCAGAATAGAAAAAATAAATAAATAAGCAATTAAAACAACACTAAAAACA
>DNSU01000152.1:5562-6224 GCA_003499585.1 Cyanobacteria bacterium UBA9579
GGTTTTTTAGTGTTTAATGAAATTTCCCAAAAGCCTCTCCATTCATGGTTAAGACATGTAAATTTATTAAAAAACTAGCTCTATATTCAGGCAATAAATTTTTTGAGCTTACTTTTTAAATATGAACTTAAGATATATGAAAATTTCGTAAATAACAGAAGGAAGATAAGGAGATCACTAAATGATAACAATGAATCCACAGGCAAATCAGCCAATTGCTGCACCTGTTCAACAGGCTGCATTGCCAACATTGCAAACTCCTGCTGCATCACCAATGCCAGCAGTAATCCAACCGCAAGCTGATACAGTAGCTTTTTCCGGTAAGCTTCCAAATGCTGCTCAGGTAAAAACAAGTATTAAAGCAATTCCTGCGCTAGTAAAATCAGCTGTTGGAGCTGTCAAAGCAGTAGCTTCAGGTGTTGCTAAATATGCTTCTGTAGTTTTAGATGTCATTAAAAAAGTTGCAGGTTTTGTTGTGAAACAAGGTGCATCATTAGTTAATACAGCAAAAAATCTTGTTGCCAAGGTAATTCATAAAGCACCTAAAACCCCTCCGACCCCTCCATCATTACCTCCGGCATTAATAAGTTAGATATAAAATTTGATCCCGAATAGTAAGACCCAGCTCTTCCAAGAGCTGGGTCTTATATATTGCTTGTTAT
>DNSU01000027.1:0-1000 GCA_003499585.1 Cyanobacteria bacterium UBA9579
TAATAGTCCATCCAGATTCAGTAATGTTTTTATTGTACCAACGCACAATATCAGGAACCTCATCAGCTACCTCATAAATTACTAAATATTCGATTTTATCATTTATGCTTTTTCTATAAGATTTAAAAATAGTTGAGTTAGGATAGACAGGGAAATCAGGTGCATCGTCCACTAGAGCTTTTTTCAGTTCAATTGTCCCATTTTTATTTTCGGTCATTGGGGTTGTTTTTGTGGCTTGTTCCTGTCTGATTAAGAAAGAAAGAGCAAACGCTGCGATGGTTATACAAATTAAAAGTAATATCAAAAAAATCTTATTATTAAGTAATCTGTTTGTAGACACTAATATCAATGTTAATAGCAAATACCTTAACAAGTCAATGTTTTATATTTTGAATAGGTAGGGATTTCACTTGCTATTTTGTGAAATGAATAAGATTTGGCTAATTTCGTTAATGACCTCATTTAAAGTTAATTTGCTTTTTACAAAATATCTAATTACACCTAATTTATCAGCTATATCCATATCATCCTTTTGACTTAATTCAGAAAAAATAAAAACTTGAGTGTTACTGCCATTATCTTTACTTTTAATATCTTTTATAAAATCAAATCCAGTTTTACCTGAGTTATCGTCGATTATAATTTCCGTTAAAACGCAGTCAGGTTTCTCACGATCGAAAATTTCATTTGCTTCCTTATAACTTGTAGTAATGATTGATTCCCAGCCCTTTTCCTTCAAAAATTTATATTTTATTATTTTCAACAATATAGGATCATTATCCATAATTAAAAATCGGATTTTTTTTGTACTTGTATTTTTTGGTGTTATATCCGATAAATTTATTTCAGTGAATGGTGATAAATCCTGCCGGATTGTTGTAGTTGAAAGGTCAAGTATACGCATCCATGTAGGTGAGATTTTAAATATTATATATTCACCATTCTTTATTCTTAACAATGGTGACCAAAAGTTTTTTTCTTTTGTCGTAGCATCTGCAAA
>DNSU01000027.1:1110-5164 GCA_003499585.1 Cyanobacteria bacterium UBA9579
ATCCTCAACAATACTAACTACTCCATCTGCTTGAACTGACATCTTAAGATGTTCCCAAACAACCAAACTAATACGTGGATTATTTATAATATATTTTGCTTTATAAGAATTCCGTTGGGTTATGAAATAAAAGTTAAGATTTTCATCAATCATATAAACAACTACTGATACTGAAGGATTGTTATCATGAGAAGTTGCTATTTCCATAATAAAATTATCTTTTAAAAATTGAATTGCTTCGCTCTTAATTTTCTCGTATGTTAAATTTGACATAAATATATTTTATTCTACTATCTCGTTACACTTATTACTGCGCTCTGCTCCGGATCACAGGCACCAACAGTAATACGACCATTTGAATCCTTATTTATATAATAATCTGTATTCGTAGAGGTACCGCTGGAAGGATCGGTTGGAATACCAACTATATATGTTGGAACAAGATCACTTGTAAGATTTGAAGCTGCTGTAACTGTTGTAGTAGCTCCGCATGTTGTATCTAAACCCGAACCTGCTGTACCTAGTACCTGAGAAGATCCCGTAGTGGAATCGATACCACTGGGCATACTTCCATCATTATCAATTGCGTATTGATATACAGCATTCAATATAGAATTTATATCACTTCGGCGCTGGGCATTTCGTGTATCACCTAATTGTTTATTTGGATTAAGTGCAACAATAACAATTCCCGCAAGTATGGAGATAGTTGCCACCACTAAAAGCACTTCTAAAAGAGTAAAACCATTGTTTAATCCAGATCTATAAAATTTGAATTTATCCGTTATGTAATTTTTCATAAATATATTTGTAGAATAATATTAACAAAGTTTCTAAAAATCACCTACTTCCTGCCAAGATACGACTTGTAAAGTAGGATTTATTAAATTAATTATAACTTTTACTTTACGTGTGATATTAGCAACCGCTCCGGTAGATGTAATTGTCCTGTTTTGTCCACCCTGGCTAGTTACAGTATATGTACAGGACCCCTGACCTATATTAAGTGTAGAACTCCCTGTATATGGAGTTGAATCCCTTATTTGCTGCATTGCCTCTTCTGTGCAAGCATTAGCTAGAGCTTTTGCTTGATTCGATTTCTGGTGTGCGAAACTCATATTTGATGAATCAATACCGATTAAAATAAGCGATAATGTTATGGCAACACCAAGTGATCCAACAATAAAAACACTAATAAGTGTGATATATCCATAGCTTTTATTTATTATATTTAACTTTTTTATTATTATTTTCAACAATTTATTAAGGCTGGCGAAGAGTCGCAGAACTTATAAAACTTTTTACATAATCATACTCATATCGACTTTCAGGATTCACATAATTAAGTGTGAATGAAATACGAATTGTACCGGGTGTGTTGGCTCTAGATTTATTTTGAAAAGATAAAGAAGAGACACTAACATGAGAATTTGTTAGAGGTATTGTATTTTCCGAACCTTCTGTGATACGAATAATTCCACCGGAAAGATCAAAAACTGTGGGATCTTTGCTTGTGTTTATAACATCAAGTGAAAGTGTTGAAGAACTATTCCCGGCAGTCGGAGAGCTAATATTTTCTGCGTTACGTGTAGTTTGTGTGATTATCTGCATTAATTGCAATCCCTGCTGCTCAATTTCTGAGATAGCCTGGTTTTTAACTCGTGATTCTAAAAGAACACCTAGAAACAAAGTTGTTACTATCAATATAATTGAAGCAATGCCTACATAAAGTAATAGTTCAATTAATGTAAATCCTTGATTTAAGTTTTTCTTAGTTTTAATCATAGCATCGCACAGCATGTGTCTGCGGATGATCCTCCAGTACAATACGTTTCTCCGCCTAATAAATATGTTTCTCCGTATATTGGGCACTGAAGTACGTTTTCTCTGCATGTGCCCGAGCTATATCCCTGACTTACTGCGTAGTCATTGCAAGAAGCCGGTACTGTTGCACTTTTTTGCCAATAAGTTAGCCTAGTGATCAATATTACAGATCCATTACGCTGTAAATTTTGCTGCCAGGTAACCGAACTCGTAACACTCTTTCGGTCTACATCAATATCGGATATAGTAATTACTCGAGTATAAATACCATTTGTGTCAGATGAACCAGAAAAAGTCCATTGACTTCCTGTTATTTCAAGACCATATGTTCCAGTGGTAAGGTTAGAAAAATTTCCATCACGAATATTTCGTACTGCTTCCAAACCTTCCTCTGCTAAAAGAGTTGCGTGAGCACGATTTCCAGCAAGAGCATTTGATTCCAAACCGTATAGGTAAGCTCCTACTAAAGCCGTTACCAGTAAGCCAAAAAGTGAACTAGCAAGTACAACTTCTACCAGCGAAAATCCACTTCTGCTAATATCCGACCATTCCTTTTGAATTAACTGTGATGTTTTTAATTTCATTTGCATTGGAGGTAAGAGTAATTGTCCCGGTAGCCAGTGGGATTCCGGTGAACTTTTCGTAAATAATTTCTGAAACACCTGATGTAGTTATATTTCCCGGCAGAATAATTATTTTATCAAAATCTGTGTTTCTACTTGAATAATTTAATCCTCTAAAAATGGTGACACTTCCGTTTTGCAAATAAATACCCCATGAACTGTCACCATCAACAATTTGGGAGAGTAATTGAGCATGGCGCAACGAATGAACTGTACTATTTTCGGCAATATATAAATCGTTTCTAGTCTGCAAAGATAAATAAATAGGGGTTCCGATTCCGGCAATAAGCCCTATTACAGCAATGGAAAGAAGAACTTCCAGTAAAGTAAAACCAGAAGTTTTATTGCGTTTTGATAATTTCGACATATTCTTTAAACACCCATCCACTTTTACCATCATATAAAATTATTTTATACCATCCTCCGTCATCATTAGTATATTCGAATATTTCTCCCGTTTGAATTTTATTTATGACTTCTCCTTGAATAGTTGGTTTATCTCGTACATTCAAATAGCCAATCCCTGTAGAGAGAATTCTCAGCTTATTAACAGATTTCATTTCAGTTATTGATGAAGTAGAAGAAGTAGATTCTTCAATTACATTTTTTACAATTTTAGCTTCTTCAATTGTAATTATCTGTTCTGGATTTTCTGAGGACTCATTATTAAAACCACCTATTAAGCTGTAAATAGGTATTATTACCGCTAGTGCTACAGAAACCACTCCCAACCATACTATTACTAAAAGTATTGGTTCGAGAATTATAGTAAGGTTTTTTGTAGTATTTTCAGCTTTTACTTCATAAGTTACACTTATTTTAAGTAAAGTATCAGAAAGGTTTCCAGACAGTTCTCCCGCAAATAAAAGCTGCTGAATTGTTACAGGAATAAGCTTACTTGAATTCCGATATTTTAAAAAGCTTTTTTGAAAAGAATTTCCTTCATCAATGCTGTCTCTTAAATGTGTATATAGACTCTTATACTGAAGGAATAATGTTGCTTTTTGAAGCGAATCAAGTGCTGTTGTTACTGGAAGTCCAGCATTAATCAATGTGCCTAATAAATAACCGAAACGAGTAAGTTCCACTTCCTGCAATAGCTCTTTCACACCAGGAAAAGAAAAAAGTATTTTTTGACCTATAAATTTTGTTTCAGAATAATAAAAAACAAAGTATATTATGACACCCAAAACAAAAAAGATAATTGGAAAGGCGATATGCCCATAGTCACCTAAAAACTTTCCTGCGACTATAAGAACTTTCGTTAAGAATGGAAGGTCAATGCGAAGCTGTAAAAAAACAGAAGCAAGACGGGGCAGGATAAACAACGCGATAGCAACCCCAATTATAACTGTGATAGACATTACAAATACTGGGTACATCATAGCCGAGCGGATTTTTGACCTTAAGGCACGTTCTTTAGCATCTTGTTCAGCTATAAGTTTAAGGTTTTGAGATAACTTTCCTGATTCTTCTCCAATACGCACTAATGAAATAGTATGATCACTAAAAATGCGTGCTTTCTGAAACGCCTTCCAAAGAGGGGACCCACTTTCTATATCGTCTCTCAGAACTTTTAATACTCTTTTCATGCTTCGTGAACGCAC
>DNSU01000202.1 GCA_003499585.1 Cyanobacteria bacterium UBA9579
TAAAAAGATAAAATACTATTTGTGTATATTATACAAATAGTATTTTATCTTTTTAATTCATATTTAGAATGCTCAAAAGCTAGTCTTTTTTATTCAGAAGCATTATAATAAATTTTAAATAATTTTAAAATTGCTTTTTAAAGATTAAAAATTCAACATTACGGATAAAAGGAGGCTCAAGAATATAGGCAAATATTATAAAATTGAACATAAGATACAGACTTATAGGGTTAATTAAAGTTTTTCATATATGACATCAAGAAAATAAAGGGGTTAAATTAATGGAAAATAGCACTATCTTCACTAATCAAGAAAAATGCGTAGGTTGCAATAAATGTATTAGTGGCTGTCCTGTAGTTTATGCCAATTGTGCTTATATTAATGAAAATGGTGAAAATAAAGTTAAAGTTGATAATACTAAATGTATTCATTGTGGCCACTGTATTTCAGTTTGCAGCCATGGGGCAAGAGAGTTTACAGATGACACTGAGAGATTTTTTGATGATCTTAGAAGAGGTATAAAAATATCTATGGTTGTTGCCCCTGCAATCAGGTTTAACTTCGAAAATTATAAAAAATTATTTGGTTTTCTAAAATCGCAAGGTGTAAATTTAATCTATGATGTTTCATTTGGTGCAGATATCTGCACCTGGGCTTACTTAAAAGCTATTAAAGAAAATAATCTTGACTCCGTAATTGCCCAACCTTGTCCTGCAATAGTTAACTATATAGAGAAATATTCCCCTCAACTCATCCCTAAATTGGCTCCAATACATAGTCCAACCTTATGTACAGCTGTGTATATGAAAAAGTATAGTCATGTAAATGACAGAATTGCGTTTCTATCTCCTTGCATAGGAAAAGTAGATGAATTTGCTGATCCTAATACTAATGACTATGTAGCATATAATGTTACATATAAGAAAATACAAGATTATATTGATCATAATAGAATTTATTTAAATAATTATGATGAACGTGATTTTGATGATATAGGCTGTGGTTTAGGATTGACCTTCTCAAGACCCGGTGGGCTGAGGGAAAACGTCGACTTCCATGTTCCAGGGGCATGGGTAAGACAGGTTGAGGGTCGTGAACACGCATACGATTATCTCGACTTTTATAAAGACAGAGTAAGCTCAAATCAAAAATTGCCTCTTCTTATAGATATTTTAAACTGTTCGCACGGATGTAACATAGGGACTGCAACTTGCAAACATATAAATATTGATGATGCTGATCATGCAACTAACATTTTGAAAAATGAAGTAATCAAAAAGAAAACCAAAAAAGGTGTATTCAAACAATCATATCCTCTTTTTGATTTATTTAATAAAAACCTTAAACTAAATGATTTTGTCAGACATTATTCTGATAAATCTAACATGGTCAGAATAATGGAGCCTAATAAATCTGAATATAATAAAGTATTTAATCAATTACACAAAAACACAGAAGAATCTCAAAGTATAGATTGTCCAGCCTGTGGTTATGGCAGTTGTAATACAATGGCAAAAGTCATATATAATGGCCTAAATCATCCTATAAACTGCATTTATTTTAACAAAAAAGAGTTAGAAATAGAGCAAGAAAACGCAATAACAGAGAAAAATCAGAAGCTTAAAGAATTGGCTAATGAACTTGATAGCAAATATCAAGAAAAGGAAAAAATAACATTAAATCTACAGGAAAAAGTTAAAGAGATAACTGAATCTATTACTGAAGTTTCTATTGGTAGCAATGAGAGTGCCAAAAGTATTGAAAATATAACTAATCAGATATTAACTATACTAAAAATAGCAGATGAATTAAGGTTAAGCATTAAGCAAGTTGATGCAAAAATGCAAGATTTCTCTGTTGCATCGCAAACTATAGTTGATATATCAGAACAAACCAACTTATTATCCCTAAATGCGACAATAGAAGCAGCAAGAGCAGGAGAGCATGGTAAAGGCTTTGCTGTTGTAGCTGATGAAGTAAGAAAGCTTGCTGATAAATCTAAAACTGTAGTTAAATCCACAAAAGCCAGCGAAAATGATGTATCAAAACAGGTAGCTAATATTATTGAAATCTCAAATGATCTTGAAAATAAAATGAGTCTGGCAAGTAATGAGATAACTAACATCTCAGCTACAATTGAAGAAGTAACAGCAAAATGCGAAGATATCACCTTTGTTGCATCTTCCTTATTAAAAGAATCTAAATCGGATACTAATTAATAAATTTGATCTTTTTAAAGGTTCTGTTAGAGTTTTAAACTCTAATAGAACCTTTATTATTAAACTTTTTCACATGATAAGCTTATTAATATGAAAGTACTAATTGCGCCAAATTATTTTAAAGGGTCATTGTCTGCAATACAAGCTGCTGATATAATTTCTGATGCCCTAAAATTAGTTTATCCTGATATCATTACCATAAAAGCTCCTCTGGCAGATGGAGGAGACGGTACAGTTGAAGCTGTTCATCTTGCTCAGGGCGGTGAACTACTAAATACAAGAATTCATGATCCACTAGATAGACCTATAGACTCAAAATGGCTTAAGTTACCCAATTTAACTGCCATAATAGAAGCAGCAAAAGCAAACGGATTGAGTCTTTTAAAAGAGGATGAATATAATCCCTTTATTGCTACAACTTATGGAGTAGGCGAGTTTATTAATGATGCCCTGAGTCAAAGCTGTAATAAGATAATAGTTGGAGTTGGCGGAAGCGCAACAAATGACGCCGGATTTGGTGCATTGAAATCACTTGGGGTTAAATTTCTTGATAAAAATAATCAGGAAATTTCTAATAATGTGCTAGCTTTAAAAAATTTAGCCAAAATTGACATTTCAGGAATAAACCCAGCATTAAAACATGCCCAACTTTTAATAGCCACAGATGTAACCAATCCGTTAACAGGAAAAGATGGGGCGAGTTATACTTATGCAGCTCAAAAAGGAGCAAAAGAAGAAAATTTAAAAGTACTGGACGACGTTTTATACCATTTTGCAGATATATGCACACAAGAATTAGGTATAGATAAAAGATACGAAAGAGGGACTGGTGCTGCAGGAGGCTTATCTTATGGATTAGCTCAAATATCAGGAGCTAAGATCGTAGATGGTTTTGATACTGTAGCAGATTTAATCAATTTAGAAGAAAAAATAAAATTATCAGACATCGTTATAACAGGTGAAGGAAGAATTGATAAGCAGACACTCTGGGGAAAAGCACCTTGTAGAGTTGCACAAATGGCCAAAAAATATAATAAACCCTGTATAGCTATAGCTGGGTCTGTAGAAAAAGATATCATTCTGGATTCTTATTTTAGATCAATATATAGTTTAGTGAATCAAAACACTCCTAAACAGGAAGCAATTAACCATGCTGAGGAACTACTATATACTTTAATTAAAAATAACTACAAAAAATTACTGCTG
>DNSU01000095.1:0-2519 GCA_003499585.1 Cyanobacteria bacterium UBA9579
TCCGATTTTCTCAGGACATTATAGAAAATTGCTTTAATAATTGATAAAAGAATTATTCATCGTATAATTTATCCGTATTTTTTAACTTTACTGCATCTAAACTGTCAAAATATTTAAAAAATACATCATAAGTTATCCAATAGGCTTTACTGGTATCGTGAGGATTAATAATAACTAATTTGCGTTCTTCAGGATTTATTTTTGCAACAGAATAAACATGCCCTGAAACAATTATTTCATCAAAATCCTGCGGCACACTTAATTTTTCCTTCCATTGTCCTGTTTTCGCAGTAATTATAAAATTATTACCTTCTTCTTTGAGATATTTTAACGTATCTTCTAAATCTTTTATAATATCAGGAGCACGTCTTGCAGTGTCTTTAAAGGATGAAAAATATTTTCCCTTGTATATTGTATCAAGGGTATAATATTTTCCTCCCGTTAAAATATGACTGGCCTCCTCACCAAAACCACCTGTTAACCATTCCTGCTTGTTTTTAGGATTGCTCACAGTACCAGTCCATTGAATACGTTTTCTTAACTTATAAAAAGCATCTTCGAGAATTTTTACGCCTAAAGGAGCTTTTTTGATACCATTTTGATTGAGATCTGCTATGTTAACGTTTATGTCTTCCTTTGGAAATCCGGGGAAAGTTACTTTATATTCTCCATTTGATATTGGTTCTATCATTCTGGATAATAATTCTACCCCTTTAGGGTTTATAGAAAGAGATTTTAATGCTGATAGAAAATAACAATCTCCTATACTTCCCTGTTTGAAATTAAAACCATAGAAGCCTTTTGGGAATAGAATTTCCATAGACCCATTTTGATCTATGGTTAAAAACCTAAGTTCAGGTTGTTTAGAATCTTTATAAGTAAATAAGTAAAGTTCATCACCTAATTGTATTGTATCCCCATGGAAAATTTCACTTTTTTCAGTATCTACATATGATTCCCCCAAAATTCTCATTTTATTTTGCAGTTTTCCAGTATTTTGTATAAATACTTTTCCATCCTGCATAGACAGAGTTGCCTGAACATCCTTCATAGAACTATCATTTTCCCCTATTCGAATATTCCCGGAAGGTCCAAGCGTAATTGGCTTAGTATTAAGCCCCAATAAAGGCATTACTTTTGAAAATTCAAACTTTTTGGCTCTTTGATTTATTCCGTCTAACTCATCAATATTACTTTTTACTATATCTTCAGCAGCTTTTAGAACCTTATCATATGATTTTTCCGGAAGCACCAATTCTTTAGATGAAACTGCTTCAAAACCTAAAGAGTTGGCAATTTTAGAAAAATCATTATTAGGAGCATTAAACCTTATTTCTTTAGCGTCTGATTTTTTAGCATCAATAATAGCTGTATATACAGCATGACTAAAAGTCTTATATTCTTCAGCTATATTATGATTTTTGGTAGGGATATAGTCAAAATAAAGTCTCTTAAATCCTTGAGACAGTGTCATTCTGGATTCCTGGGTAATTTTATTAAAATTAGGAATAAAAATATCTCTAAGCGTATATTTCTTACGGCCAGGTTTATCTAAGGTTTTTTCCTGAGTAATGACTACAGTATCACCGTTAAAGGAAACACTTTTTGCATTACTCTTACTGGAAGAATCCTGTGGATTCTTGCTATTTAATTTTAAATTATTATTTTGATATGGAAAATTTACATTAAATTTAATCATATACAGTCCTCCCAGACAAAATAAAAACATTCTTTATCTCTGATTTTAAGATTTGGAGGACACAAAAAGTCTATTAACCTATATGTTTCAGGAGAATAGCTATTAAAAACTCTAGTTTGAGCAATATTTATTTCTTTACCTGTAAAACCAAGTATTCCAAATGGATTTTCTGAATTATTAATGGAATATCCCTGATTTTGAGTTGAAAAATTTTTATTAGAATTTTTATTTTTTATGCTATGACAAACTGGATAATCTGGTGATATACGTAGCATTATTTTCTACTTTCTTTTTAATAAAAAGTAAATTATTTTTTATACTTCCACAAACTTGATCGCACTGTAAAATTTAAAAAATTCATCATAACTAAGTTTGTGCATATTCTTTGTATTCCAAGGATTTATTACAGTTATTTCTTCATTATCAGGATTTATATCAGCAACAGCATAAGCATGATCCTTTGCAATAATCCCATAAGGCTTGTTATGGCTAGGTAAATTGATAGTTGTTTCTGCACATATTAAAACTTTATCACCTTTTTTCTTTAGTTCTTTAAGCAAGTCTTTGACTTCATTGATAATATTGGGGTTAGATTTTGATTCTTCAAAGAAAGAATTTATACAAGACTTATCTTGCTTTTCTTGTGTCTCTTTAACGGACATCTTATTATTTGTTAAAATATGCAATGCCTCTTCTGAATAACCACCATCTAACCAATCCTTTTTGCCTGAAGGCAGAGGATTAGATGGAATCCATTGCCATTCTAATCGTTCTTTTAACCTGTAAAAAGCATGTTCTAATACTTTTACTCCTGGGTTAT
>DNSU01000095.1:2585-3844 GCA_003499585.1 Cyanobacteria bacterium UBA9579
AATACTTTTACTCCTGGGTTATCTGTTGTAACGCTACATCCGTCAGACAATTCAGAGTTTTTTACTTCAAAGCTTTGTTTTGGAAAGCCAGGGAATGTAACTTTATAATCTCCTTCAGGAGTAGTTTCTATCATTTTAGCCAATAAATCAGCCCTGTTGGGATTATTGGAGAGTGATTTTAGTGAAGCGATAAAGTAACAATCGCCTATTTCCCCCTGTTGAAAATCAACATGTCCTACTCCATCAGGAAATAATTTTTCAAAATGACCTTTATCATCTCTGGTTAAAAACCTGAGTTCATATGATTCACTATCAGTCCTGAAAAGATAATATTCATTTCCAAGTTTAATGGTATCACCAGACTTTATTGGCTGTTTTTCTTGGACATAAGTTGTATTGCCGAGAATTTTTACATTATTATTACTTCCAACATTTTTAATAAAGGTCTTTCCATCCTGTTTAAACAGATCTACCTTAAGATCTTTCATAGAATCATTCTCTAAACCCAGTTTTACATCGCCATTAGGTCCAATTGTCAAGCTATCGGAATTTAGTCCTGATAAAGATATTGATTTTGGTTCAAATCTTTTTGAGGTTTGATATATTTCATCAAATTCCTTAAAATTTCTTCTGAATAACTGACTTATTTTTTTTAGGATTTTATTATATGATTCCTGAGTTATAGCTAATTTTGAATCACCTTGAGCAGACTTTTGTTTAAATCCGGCTTGTTTAGCAAACTTATCATTTGGATCCATATTAATTTCAGGAATATTCATCTTTATAGCTTTTTTTATAGCGGTATATAATGCCGCGCTAAATATTGTATATTCTTCTATATCATTATGTGTCTTGGTAGGATCGAAGCTAAGATCAAGTATATCACCCGATTTTTTCAGAGTTAAAGTTGCTTCCTGAGACAAATCAGGAATATTAGGCACAAAAACATCATTAATTTTTTGCTCTTCATATTCTAATTGATCTACCGTTTTTGTCTGCAAAATATTTACACTGTTGTCACCCTGAAATGCAATCTCTTTAATAGAATTCAGTTTGTTATTATAAGGTTTTTCATTACTTTGTACTTCACTGCCTAATTTTTGTGCATCTTTAGCAGAATAACTTTGTAATAATCTAATCATAAACTTTCCATCCTAATAAAATATTTTTACTAAGCAGTTAAAAACAAAAGCTAAATAAAAATTGCCTCAAATAAAAAATATAAATAACCCTTTCAAGTTAGCTATAAAAACAAAATA
>DNSU01000095.1:3941-4782 GCA_003499585.1 Cyanobacteria bacterium UBA9579
TGACTATTTTTAATTACTGTTATTGAAAATTAATCTCTGTTTCTGCCAAAAAGAACCCATATCCAGTAGAGTAATTCCATTAATGCATACAACGCCACTGCAACATATGTAAGGGCTGCTGCGTTTAAGACTTTTCTTGCTCCACCTATCTCATTTTGAGCAAGATATCCGCCACCTGCAAGAGCCTGCATTGCTCTATGGCTGGCATTTAATTCTACAGGAAGTGTTACAAAGTGAAATACCACTACAGCTCCATAAAGCGCAATTCCTGCTATAGCAATCAGATCAGTAAAACCACCCATTCCCATAAAATATCTTAAACCAAGTCCTGCCATTAATAGTATTGGACCAAGCATTTGACCTGTTTGAACAGCAGGGAATATTCCTGCTCTTAATTTCATAGGTAAATAACCACGATTGTCCTGTATGGCATGCCCGACTTCGTGAGCGGCTATACCAAGAGCGGCAACGGAGTTACCATGATATATTTCTTCAGATAATCTGATAACTTTTTTTGTAGGGTCATAATGATCGCTCAATGTACCGCTGGTTGGTTCAATACTTACATCATTCACACCAGCTTCAGTTAAAATACTCTTAGCAACCTGCGCACCGGTTAAACCTTTTTTAGCAAGTACTTTAGAGAATTTCGCAAATGTGCCTTTAACAAGCATCTGTGGAAAAAACACCAACGCCATGCCAACTATTGCTATTAACATATATGCCGGATCGAAAAACATGTTTTTTATTCCTCCTAGGTTTTTATTACTTATTTATTGAGTTTTTCTTTTCGGTGGGCTGCCAAGTAGGGACATATCCGTACAACTCACAAGCTCGTTGA
>DNSU01000095.1:4842-14320 GCA_003499585.1 Cyanobacteria bacterium UBA9579
ACAACTCACAAGCTCGTTGACGACTATAGTCAAACCCACCCTACATCTCAGAATGACGGGAAGTCATCAACTAAATCTATCGCCTTTTTGGACTCTGGCTCCATTATACCAGCAGGATGCATCTATAACTTTTTTTCCTGCCGGTTGGAGTTTTTTAATAATTATTGCGCCATCTCCAGTAATAACTTTTATTCCACTATCAATTATACCAACTATTAGACCAAAATTTTCAGTATTAACTTTTTCTTTATTATCTTTCTCAAGTTCAGTTTCAATTATTTTTATCATACATTCTTTGAAGTTTGTAGTAGTAGCAGGCCAGGGTTTCATGCCTCTTACTTTATTATGTATAATTTCAGCACTTTCATCCCAGTTAATTTTTCCATCTTCTTTATTTAATTTTGAAGCATAAGTTGCTTCTGCATCATTTTGAGGGATTGGAGTTACTGTACCATTATCAAGTCTTATCATACTTTCATAAAGCATTTGCGGCCCTATATGAGCCATAATATCTGATAATTCACAGGCATCCATATTTTCAGGGATTTCTATTTCTTTTTTAAGAAGCATTGGCCCTGTATCAACGCCGACATCAGACATCATTGTAGTGATTCCCGTTACTTTATCGCCGTTAATTATTGCCCATTGTATCGGGTTTGCCCCTCTATATTTAGGCAAAAGAGACGAATGCAGATTGATGGTGCCTAATCTTGGAATATCAAGCAATTCTTTGCTTAAAATCTGACCGAATGCGACCATAATAAAAGCATCTGGTTTCAATTGTCTTAGGCGATTAATTAATTCTTCATCTTTTCTTATAAGTCTTGGTTGAAATACAGGTATTGCATTAGTTTCAGCCATAATTTTTACAGGCGGCGGTATGACTTTATGCCCTCTACCCGCTGGTCTGTCAGGCTGAGTAATTACTGCTAAAACTTCTACATCATCTCTTTTAATAAAATATTCCAAAGAAGGAACAGCAATTTCAGGCGTCCCTAAATACACTATTTTCATAGGAAAGTTCCTTATTAATCCTTAACTTTAGCCATAGCACATTTTTGAATAAGCTCTTCCAGTTCTTTTTCATCCAGAAGATACTCAGGATCAACAGGAGGAAGCCCGTGCTTTGCTAATTCTTCATTGGCTTCAAATCTGTTTGTGGAATGATCAATAAACAGAATTCCGTCAAGGTGATCCATTTCATGCTGAATGGCTCTTGCAAGCAGTGAACCATCTTTTGCTTCAATAGTAAATGGCCTGCCTTTATCATCTTTAGCTCTTATTACTACATCGGTATATCGTCTTACATTAGTATAAGCTTCAGGAAAACTAAGACAACCTTCATAGCTAATTATAGCTCCTGACTTTTTAATGATTTTGGGATTTACGAATACTATAGGATTTAAAGGCTCATCACCGGTGGAAGTATCTATCACAAAGACTCTATAACTTTCTCCAAGCTGAGGTGCAGCAAGGCCAACACCATTTTGAGAGTACATAGTATCCATTAAATCATCAATTAATTTCTGGATTTTAGAAGATATTTTGTGAACTTCCTTTGTAGGTGCTCTTAAAATTTTATCGCCGTATTGAATTATTTTACGTATTGCCATAATATTAACCGTTTTTTTATCTATTTTCCAGTATTATGATACCATAAATAGTATCATTTTTAAAATTTCGTTTAGGGTTTCGGATCGGGTAACTGAGCAAGTATGAAAGAATCAATAGCTAGAATAAACAGTCAAAAAATCAGTGAAGTTGTGAGCAATTTATGCAAGCAGGCAAATATTTGTATATCTAAAGACGTATATAATGCTCTTTTTGATTCATATTTAAAGGAAAAATCCCCAAAAGCAAAATATAGTCTATGGCAAATTCTTGAGAATCTTAAACTTGCTACTACTATTGAACGTCCTATATGTCAGGATACAGGGATTGTTGTGGTTTTTCTGGAAATTGGACAAAATATTCTTATTGAAGGGGATAGCATTGAAGATGCAATAAATTTAGGTGTTCAACAGGCATATGAAGAAAATTTCTTCAGGAAATCTATAGTAAATGATCCTGTATTTGAAAGAATTAACACCAATACAAACACCCCGGCAATTATATATCCCACTTTTACAACAGGAAACTCCATAAAAATAACAGTCTCAATAAAAGGCTGCGGTTGCGAAAATATGAGTGCGGTTCAAATGCTCAAACCTTCAGCCGGACCAGAAGGAATCGTAGAATTTGCTGTTGAAACTCTAAAAAGTGCCGGAGCCAATACTTGTCCCCCGGTAAGATTAGGAATCGGCATTGGCGGAACCATGGAATATGCAGCCGTTTTAGCAAAAAAAGCTCTCTTAGAAGCCGTAAAAACAGAATCTGATCTGGAAAGATTAATCGATAGTGAACCTGATTCTAATAACAAAAAAATGCTGCAGATGGAATTAGACATTCTACAAGGTATCAATAATCTCAAAATTGGTGCAAATGGACTTGGCGGAGATATAACAGCATTTGGAATTAATATAAAAAGCTATCCAACCCATATTGCTGCACTGCCTGTGGCTATTAATATCAATTGCCACGCTTCACGGCATGCCAGAGCTGAAATTTCAGATAATGACGTTAAATATTATCCGGAAAATTATGAATCTAATTTTAAAAACATTGAAAATCTGGAAAATTCTTCAGCAAAAATCGATGTAGATGATATAGAAGCTTTGAGGAAATTACAAGCAGGAGATATGGTTTTCTTGAACGGCTATATTTACACAGCCAGAGATGCTGCACATAAAAAACTATTTGAATGCATCAATAATAATAAAGAATTACCCATAGATATAAAAGACAAAATCATATATTATACGGGCCCATGCCCTCCTGTAAAAGGTGAAATAATAGGCCCAGCCGGTCCTACCACTTCTATAAGAATGGATAAATATACTCCTGTATTAATGGAAAAGGGTTTATTTGGTTCTATCGGAAAAGGCGCAAGATCTGAGGAAGTCATTGAATCAATCAAGAAAAATAAAGGCATTTATCTTGCAACTACAGGCGGTGCTGCTACTTTATTAGGGCAAAAAATTATTGAATCTGAAATCGTAGCATATCCTGAGCTTGGCACAGAAGCTATTTACAGGTTTAAAGTACAGGATTTTCCAGCCATAGTAGCAATTGACAGCAATGGCAATAGTATTTTGAAATAACATTTTAATATTGTTAATTATAAAGTTGTTTTGATGAGTGTGCTTGTCAGACTATTTTTCACATACCCTTTTAAGAACAAAAATAAAAGCCGCTCATTTGGCGGCTACAAGACTTGGGGAGGAGATTGGGGTATGACCTATTTGGTCTTATATTATATTTATCGGCACGTTTCTAAAAAACTTTAGGACTTTTTTAAATCTTGTTACATTTCTTAACATTTAATTGATTTAATTCTTATTAGTATTAGCATTGATTCAAGTCAAGAACTGGATTTTAGAAATTTTAGAAAATCAGATTTTAATTCTGATTAAAGGAAAGTTATGGGAAAGCTTAGATCAAATATGAAAGAAATAGTACATTCTGCAGGGCTGGTATTTGGCGATATCGGCACAAGCCCTATATATACACTTACTATTATTTTCCTTCTGATAACAATACCGACTGCTAATGAAGTTATAGGTGTTTTATCCCTAATTTTCTGGACGATGACGCTGCTTGTTACAATTCAGTATGCATGGCTGGCAACAAGCTTAAGCAAAAAAGGTGAAGGTGGAAATATTATTCAAAGAGATATACTTGTTCCCCTGCTGAAATCATCAAAGCAAATTGTTTTTGTTACGATACTCGCATTTATAGGCATTTCTTTACTTATAGGCGATGGAGTTATTACCCCTGCTATCAGTATTCTCAGTGCGGTTGAAGGCTTACGCCTAATTCCCGGCCTTGAAAACACTGGTCAGGGAATTGTAATTTTTATAGCTGCTTTAATTGCGCTTGGGTTATTCTCTTTTCAGAGAAAGGG
Organism: Cyanobacteria bacterium UBA9579; assembly: GCA_003499585.1. Classification (GTDB taxonomy): domain Bacteria; phylum Cyanobacteriota; class Vampirovibrionia; order Gastranaerophilales; family UBA9579; genus UBA9579. The sequence continues at coordinate 8,846 of DNSU01000095.1, forward strand.
AACGGATAGAGTTGCAGGGACGTTCGGACCTTTAATGGTTATATGGTTTTCTGTATTAGCAATCTCTGGCATAGTCTCAATTATTAGTTTTCCTGCTGTATTTAAGGCCATTAATCCTGTATATGGAATTAACTTTCTTTTTCAAGAGGGTTTTGTGTCATTTCTTGTGCTTTCCAATGTTATACTCTGTGCTACTGGTGGTGAAGCATTATATGCAGATATGGGGCATCTTGGCAGAGGACCTATTGTAAAGGCATGGTCTATTGTATTTGTTGCTCTTATATTAAATTACTTTGGCCAGGGTGCTTTTTTACTAAATCACCCTGAAGCTAAAAACTTATTATTTGAGATGATATTTAATCAAGCAAGAATCCTATATATACCATTTCTTATCCTCAGTATTATGGCAACTGTTATTGCATCTCAGGCTATGATTAGCGGTATGTTCTCGCTTGTTTATCAGGGAATTACAACACGTATAATGCCAATGTTTAAAGTTGAATATACTTCTTCAGAATTAAGATCAAAAATATATATAGGTGCGGTTAACTGGTTTTTATTAGCATTTGTTATCCTGATTATGCTTATATTTAAAGAATCCCATCAACTTGCAACTGCATATGGCTTAGCTGTTACAGGCAGTATGACTGTCACCGGAACAATGATGATTTGGACATTCTATCTAAGAAAGAACTATACCAGAGGAACTATAGAATTATTCGTAACAATGGTAGTCCTTGTATATCTATTCTCTAACACGCTAAAAATCCCAACAGGTGCATATTGGTCAATAATTATAGCCAGTATTCCTCTTTCAATGATCATTTTATATACAACAGGTCAAAAGAAACTGTATCAATCCTTAAAACTTATGCCCTTTGAGGAATTTATTCAGAAATATAATCAAATTTATGAGAACTCAAACAAAATTAGCGGAAGTGCATTGTTTTTTGCCAGAAACATGGCCAAAGTCCCTCCTTATATAGTTAATACTATGTTTGTCAACAATATTATTTATGAAAACAATATTATAGTTTCTATTAATATAATTGACTGCCCGTATGGAATTAATGCATCCTTTAAGGAAGATTTTGCCAAAGGCTTAAAATCATTTGAAATCGAAATAGGGTATATGGAGATAGCTGACGTAGAAGCAATATTAAAACAAGCAGGAATAAATGAAAAAGTTATTTTCTACGGACTTGAAGAAATAGTAACTGATAGTCTTATTTGGAAAGGCTTTGCAATAATTAAAAAACTCACCCCATCATTTGTACAGTTTTATAAATTGCCTTCACAAAAGATTCATGGCATTATTACACGCATTGAAATGTAGTACAGATTACAAATCATCAAATTGTTAAGATATTTTACGATTTTTAATTTGAGAGAAAAAGTAATGTTATTTATTTTTTATATACCTAATAAATTAGGTCTATTTTAAAAATATATATTAGTGAAATATCATACTTGCTTAAAACAGCAATAAATATTGCCATAAAATGCTGTCATAATAGGGGTTATAGGGTAATATTATTTAGATACTTGTATAAGCAAAGCTATCAACGCAATTCCCATTTTTTATTTGTTTTTATATAGATGGGAAAACTTTCAGAGATATGCAACTTATAGGTAAAATTTATTAGACAAGGGAATAAAGGAGTAGGGTATGGGTTTAGTAGCCAGCCAAGCCAGGCTTTTAATGCTGACTTCAAGAAAATCAGATCTTGAATTTCAAATGCAGCAAATAAGCCAACAGAGAATGAATATGTCTCAGGCAACAGGCTTGCTTGCGCAAAGAATGAATGCTGTATCACAGTATCAGATGCAAGGAGCTCAAGCACAAATGGGTGGACAGCAAATACCGCAAGGAGCTGAACAACAAATAGCTGCGGCTAATCAAGCTGTACAAGCTGATCAGATGATACTACAACAAATGGATAAACAGTTAGAAATGCAAGTTAAACAGCTTGAAACTCAACATAAAGCAGTATCACAAGAGTACGAATCTGTACAAAAAATCATCGATAAAAACATTGAAAGATCATTTAAATACGCATAACAAACAATTACACTCATGTTTATAACCCCAAAAGGACCTAACGGTCCTTTTTATTTGGGAAAAATTTATATCAGAATGAGTAATTCTTCATAGGCAATATTCTTATTAAATATGTATGCATTTTTATTATGTTTAAAACTCAATATTGATAAAGTCTTGAGTTATTTTCTTTTTATTCATTAAGTATCAGGGATTTAAATCCCTGATACTTAAGAATGAGAAATAATATTACATGGCTTAGCTGAATGGCTGATGATAACTCTTTATCTAAAGAGGTAATATTTTTATTAAAGTTATCTGATGTTTTAATATCCGGACTTATTAAATTAGTAATTTATGCTTAATTATAGGGACTTATAAGGGTTATACAAGTATAAGTGATATTAGAAAAGGAAAATGGGTATGCCAAATAAAATAAAATTACTTATGGTAGAAGACCATAAACTGTTACGAGTAGGATTAAAGGCTATCTTTGATGAATATCCAACTTTAGAAGTAATAGGCGAAGCAGAAGACGGACAAACTGCGGTCAAATTAGCTAAAGAACTCAATCCTGATGTGGTTTTGATGGATATTGGATTACCTGTAATGGATGGTATTGAAGCTACAAGAAAGATCAAGGAGTATAATCCTGATATTAAAATTATTATATTGACATCTCATAGTGATGAAAGTGAAGTTATGCAGTCATTAGCAGCAGGTGCTAATGCTTATGCAATGAAAGATATTAAAACAGAATATTTAATTCTGGTCATTGAGTCCGTAAATGAGGGAGCTATTTGGCTTGATCCCACTGTAGCCAAGATCGTTAAAGAAAAAAATCCTGCACTTTTATACGGATCACCAAATGGGCATAAATCTCAGTCCAGATCTGATTTTAAAGCAGATCATGCTAATCTGACAGAAAGAGAGTATGAAGTATTGCAGCTCGTTGTAGATGGTAAATCAAATAATGAAATTGCTAATGAATTAAAGATTAGCGAACATACTGCAAAAGCCCATGTCTGTAATATTATTCAGAAACTGGTCGTTGATGATAGGACTCAAGCAGCTGTAAAAGCCATAAAAGAAGGAATCGTATAGTTTATTCATGTAAAACTTGTAAGTCTCATGAATTAATCCCATAATTTTCATGCATGCCATGTTTAACACTTGACTGAAAGCTCCGGAATGAATATTCTATTTGTACCCTGCAGGCTATTTAGACAGATATATAAATAGAATCTTTATTGGTATTTTAAGTGGTAAAATATAGTGTGATATTAAGTAGATTTTAAAAAGGGACTCAATCATGGCTGACGGTGCAAGAAAATTAGACGTTTTGCAAGATTCAAAGCCAGAATGTCAGGAAGATGAGCATAAATATAAATCGGATGAACGCATAAATCCATCGTTTGCCCAAAGGGGGTATATACAGGTTTATACGGGCGACGGCAAAGGAAAAACCACTGCTTCTCTTGGCTTAACAATGAGAGCACTGGGCAGAGGCTGCCTAGTTCTTATTGTTCTGTTCACTAAAGGCGGTGATAACTATGGAGAGTTATACTCCTTTAGGTCATTAAGCCCTGACTTGACAAAACACTTAACTATTGTACAGGCAGGGTTAAATAGAATTGTTTATGCTAATAACATGACTGAAAATGATCAATTAGAAATTACTAACGGTTGGGAAATCGCTAAAAAAGCTGCCCAATCAGGCAAGTATCAGCTTATTGTGCTTGATGAAGCCAATATTGCTATTGAACTAGGACTAATTGAACTTGAGGATATGAAAGAATTTCTTAAAAACAAACCTCCTGAAATGGAGATAGTTTTAACAGGAAGGCATGCTCATCCTGAAATTATAGAAATGGCACATCTTGTGTCAGAAATCAGACCTGTTAAACATTACTGGGATGTTGGTGTTCCTGCAAGAAGAGGTATAGAATACTAATAGAAGTCAATGATTAATTATAATAGTTAAGTCTGGAAAGTGTTGAAGTATGAATATATTTAAAAATAAGAAAAAATGCTCTGGCTTATTTTTGCTTATTTTTATTTTGTCTTTTGTCTTAGGAATTGCTAATTTTCCATCAACTAAAGCAAGTAATGCCACTGCTAAAAATGAGGCTTCTGTCTTAAAATTCGTACATATTTCTGATGCTCATGTTGATTCAAAATCAAAAGACAGCACCAGAAGATTGTATTCCAGTTCCAGAAAATTATTACAGGATGCTGTCGAACAAATTAACAGTATTAATGATATAGATGTTGTCGTATTTTCCGGTGATTCAATAAATAAACCGGTAGAATCTGATTTAATAAAGTTTATTGCTATAGCCAACAAGTTGAAATACCCATGGCATGCCAGCACAGGCAATCATGAAATAGGAATAAAAGGTGGTTTAAGCAAAAATAAGCGTTTGGAACTTTTAAATAAATATAATAAAAACTTTAATAGTGATAAATCATATTACAGTTTTAGTCCTAAAAAAGGATATCTGATTATAGTAATGGATGGTGTTATAGACTGGCGGGTTACAGCAAATGGTTATTATCATAAGCAGGAATTAGAGTGGCTTGATCAGCAGCTTAAGAATAATAAAGATTCAAAGGTTATTATAGTCCAGCATTTTCCTGTGGTTGAACCTTTTAAAAGTGAAAGCCATAAAATTAATAACGCCGGTGAATATAGTCAGGTATTAAATAAGCATAATAATGTAATTGCTGTATTAAGCGGACATTATCATGCTGCAAAAGTGAATAAAGTTGGCAATACAGTTCACGTAAGCACCCCTGCTTTAGTGGAATACCCCAATGCTTTTAGGGTAATAACCATTATTGATAAAGAAAATCAAATCCAGATAAATTTTGATTTTAGGGAAACAAGGTTAAAGAATTTACAGCAAAAAAGTAAAAGCTTGTCTAAATCCTGGCAGTTGAGTCAGGGTAAGGATACAGATAGAAATACTACAATAATCTTAAATAAATAATTTACGGACTTACTACTGTTCGGCTTAATTGATTTGATGACGGGTTTGTTTCTGAAGGAACCTTGAGAGCAATTTTCACAGTGACTAATTAACCCGTCAAAAACTTCTATTAGTAAGCTATTATATAGATATCTGATCTATAACACTAATTACCTGCTCAGGATAGAGCTTATTTAAGCATTCTTTATGACGACAAAATCTTGTAAGACAAGGGCGACAGGGTAAATCTTTATAAACCTGATGAATATTTGAGCTGGGTGCATAAGGAGCCCACTGGGCATGATTTGTTGGGCCGTATATTACAACAATATTTTTTGTGTTTGCAACTGCTGCAAAATGTGCTGCCGCTGTATCCAGAGTTACAATTAAGTCGAAATATCGGTACAACGCCACAGTTTCTCTAAGAGTTGTTTTGCCGCATAAATTATTAATTTTCACTCC
>DNSU01000170.1:0-4035 GCA_003499585.1 Cyanobacteria bacterium UBA9579
CTAGACAATTCAGTACACTTTAACAAAAAGAATTAGGTCTGAAAATCTTCTATTCAACTTTTCAAATGCAGCCCAGAGGCTATTAATCATAGATTTTATTTCATCAATGTCTTAAAAACAAAAAATCGCCTTTCAGCGAAAGTGTTGATATTATTATCTTTTTAAAGAATGGGCCCGGTAGGATTCGAACCTACGGCCAAGTGATTAAGAGTCACCTGCGCTACCACTGCGCCACGAGCCCATATTTGAATTTCCAAAATTTTACATTAAAAATTGGGCCCGGGAGGATTCGAACCTCCGACCAAGGGATTATGAGTCCCCTGCGCTACCGCTGCGCCACAGGCCCATTTACTGGACAATCATAATATACTATCATCTTGACCCGTGGTCAAGAAATTTCTTTTATTAAAGTTTAAAATAATAAACTATCATTATACAATATGATGGATAAATTAAGCCTTTTGTTCCTGTTTATCAGTTCATTGATAATAATTTTTGTTTCAATGTTAAAATTTATAGAGTAAGAAAAGGGTGATAATATTACCTAAGTGCCAGTGGCACATAATTAAATCCAAGGGTTTTTAGACTCTATACTGGAAAAATATTAAAGTATGAAAAAAGTTGCAATAAATACACTGGGATGTAAGGCTAATCAGCTGGAATCATCTATATTGACCGATGATCTTGTTAAATTTGGTTTTGAAGTAGTTAAGTTTAATGAGAAAGCAGATATTTATATAATAAATACCTGCTCTGTTACTGGTAAAAGCGATAATAGTTCAAGATATTACATAAGACAGGCTAAAAGACGAAATCCTGAGTCAAAAATTGTAGTTACTGGTTGTTATGCACAGGTTGCAGCACAGGAGATTGCAGAATTTGTGGAAGTCGACTTAATTGTTGGTAATACAGAAAAACAGAGCCTTGCGGAGTTATTAAGAACCGAATTAGATAGTAGTTCTGATTCCAGAATTTACGTCTCTGACATTATGCAGGAAAAAGAGTTTAGAGATAAAAAGGTTCTCTCTGCATCAGGCAGGACAAGAGCAAATATCAAAGTCCAAGATGGTTGCAATTTCAGATGTTCGTACTGCATAGTACCTTATGCCAGAGGGAATAGTAGAAGTAATAACCTTGAAAATATTATTGAACAGGTTAAAATTATTACTGATCAAGGATATCAAGAGTTAGTCTTGTCAGGAATACACCTTGGTCAATGGGGGCTCGATTTTAAACCAAAAAAAACGCTGGTTGATCTTATAAAAGAGATAGAACAAGTTGAAAGCCTGAAACGATTTCGCCTTAGTTCTATTGACCCTATGGAATTTACCGATGAATTGATAGAAACCTTGATAAATTCGAAGAAGTTCTGTCGTCATTTGCATATTTCACTACAAAGCGGGAATAATGAAATTCTTAAACTTATGAAAAGACGCTATACAGTTGAATATTATAGTGAATTAATAAATAGCTTATCTGCCAATATTCCGGATTTGGCTATGGGCAGTGATATTATAGTTGGATTTCCGGGTGAAAGTAATCAATTTTTCGAGGATACTTATGAAAATCTGGAAAAGCTTCCAATTAGCTATATCCACGTTTTTACCTATTCCAGAAGAAAAGGAACACCTGCTGCTGAGATGGAAAATCAAATCCCTCAGGAAATAAAAAAAATCAGAAATACTAAATTAACTGAACTGGCAGCACGAAAAAATTTGGAATTTAGAAAAAGTCAGCTTGATAAAGAATTAGAAGTTCTTGTTGAATTTACCAGAGATAAAGAAACCGGTTTGTTAAAGGGTAGAAGCGATAATTATATTCCTATATTGATTGAAGGTACTGATGATCTGAAAAATAAGCTTGTCAAAGTAAAAATAATTGAAGTAAATGAAAACACTACAAAAGGAGAAATCTTAATTTAAGTTTTACTTATTATAGTTATAATTTTGAATATTATAATTTTTGCAATTGTTTTGTTAATATCATATAATATTACAGGTTATATATGCAGAGAGAGATTTAAAGTATGGATTTTGACAAAGTTATAAATTATGTTCCAATGGTTATTGAGCAATCTGGTCGTGGAGAACGCTCATTTGATATATTCTCAAGACTTTTAAGAGAAAGAATTATTTTTCTTGGTACAGAAATTGATGATCAGGTAGCAAATCTTATGGTTGCACAGTTACTGTTCTTGGATGCAGAAAATCCTGAGAAGGATATAGTGATGTACATAAATAGTCCGGGTGGAGTTATAAGTGCAGGGTTAGCTATTTATGATACGATGCAGCATGTAAGAGCTGATATAGCTACAATGTGCATAGGTGAAGCTGCCAGTATGGGATCTTTCTTGTTAGCTGCTGGCACTGCAGGTAAACGTATGTCATTACCTCACTCAAGAATTATGATTCACCAGCCATCAGGTGGCGCAAGAGGTCAGGCTTCAGATATTATGCTTGAAGCAGCTGAGATTGCCAGAATTAAAAGGCAAATGAATGAGCTGTTGGCTAAGCATACAGGTCAGTCATTTAAGAAAATCGAGAAAGATACCGATAGAGATTATATAATGACTCCTCAGGAAGCTCTTGAGTATGGAATGGTAGATAAAGTAATTACCAAGATCGAAAAAGAAAAGAAAGAATCATCCGAATTATAATTTTAGGAGACTTATATGGCTAAGCATGATGACAGCCGATTAAAATGTTCATTTTGTGGTAAAACTCAGGATCAGGTTAAGAAATTAATCGCTGGTCCGGAGGTATATATTTGTGATGAATGCGTTGATCTTTGTAATGAAATTCTAGATGAAGAATTTTTTGAAAACAAAGAAAACGAAGAAGAATCTTTAGCCGATGTACCTAAATTAGCTGATATGCCAAAGCCTCAGGAAATTAAAGCATATTTGGATCAGCATATTGTAGGACAGGATGAGGCAAAGAAGATTCTTTCAGTTGCAGTATATAACCATTATAAAAGAGTTAATCATAATGCCACATTAGCGCAGGATTCTAATCAGGGTGTAGAAATACAAAAAAGTAATATATTACTTGTTGGGCCAACAGGAAGTGGTAAAACACTTTTAGCACAAACTCTAGCTAAAATGCTGGATGTTCCATTTGCTGTTGCAGATGCTACTACACTTACAGAAGCCGGCTATGTTGGCGATGACGTTGAAAATATCCTTCTTAGACTCTATCAAAGTGCTGATTTTGATGCAGCAAGAGCTGAAAGAGGTATTATATACGTTGATGAAATAGACAAAATTGCGAGGAAATCTGAAAATCCAAGCATTACAAGAGATGTTAGCGGTGAAGGTGTTCAACAGGCACTGTTAAAAATGATAGAAGGCACTGTTGCAAATGTTCCTCCTCAAGGTGGAAGAAAACACCCTCATCAGGAGTTCATACAAATTGATACCAGCAATATTTTATTTATCGTTGGTGGAGCGTTTGTTGGATTAGACAAAATAGTTGATAACAGAGCCGGTACCGGTAAAGCAGTTGGATTTGGAACTAATGCTCCAAAGGCAGCTTATGAAAGAGAGATTATTGCAGCCAAAATGCTCAAGCAAATGGTTCCGGATGATCTTATTAAGTTTGGACTTATTCCTGAATTTATCGGAAGAGTTCCAATTTATGCTGTACTTGATCCGTTAGATGAAGCAGCGTTAATTCAAATACTTACAGAGCCTAAGAATGCTATTCTTAAGCAATATAAACAGCTGCTAAATATGGATAATGTTGAACTTGAATTTGAGACTGAAGCAATTAAGCTGATTGCACAAGAAGCAATGAAGAGAAAAACAGGTGCTAGAGCTTTGAGATCTATCGTTGAGGAATTAATGCTTGACATTATGTATGAAATTCCATCAAGATCAGACATTAAAGTATTCAAGATCACCGCTGATATGGTAAATAAAAAAGGTTCAGTAGCTGAGCTTTTACATTTACCACAGGTAAAGAAACCTAAAGGTGAAATTGCATAAAGGAAAATAAAAATAGCCCTGTAGCTATATAAATATATTAAGGCGAAGAT
>DNSU01000170.1:4113-5282 GCA_003499585.1 Cyanobacteria bacterium UBA9579
AGATTGTCATCTTCGCCTTTTATGTTAAACTACATTTTGTATTGCGGTTTATCGGCTTTATATGGCCTAAAGGAGAGCTATGAGCGAGATTTCTACTAACTTACTTCCAATCATGCCAATGAGAGATATAATTGTATATCCTGAGATGGTAGCACCTATCTTTGCGGTTAGGTCTGAATCAACTATTGCTGTTGATAATGCTTTATTAACTGAAAATCATGAAGTTATATTTCTGGCTCAAAAAATTCCTGTTGATGAAAAGGTAGAAGTTGAAAACCTTTATGATGTGGGAATATTGAGTAAAATTATGCAGGTTTTAAAATTTCCTGATGGCACTGTTAAAGCATTAGCAGAAGGCGTAAGTAGAGTTAAAGTTTATGATATTCATGAAAATAACGGATTGATACAGGCTCATTATGAAGCTTTAGAAGAAGTTCAAGTGGAAACTGAAGATGCAAAAGCTTTAGTTAGACTCGCCTTAGACCAGTTCCAACAATATATACAAAAAAGTGCAAAAATAAGTGCAGAAAACTTTATTTCCCTTACAGAGATTAATGAATCAGGAAAGTTAGCTGATATTCTTGCAACATATCTTCCGATAGAAACAAGTGAAAAGCAGACTATACTTGAAACTTTAAATACATATGAAAGATTGGAAATAGTGACAAGGATTCTTTCCAGAGAAATGGAAATGCTGGGAATAGAAGAATCTATTCAGGAAAAAGTTAAATATAAATTAGGGAAGACCCAAAAAGAGTTTTTATTGAGAGAAAAATTAAGGGCTATTAAAGAAGAACTTGGAGCTGAAGAAGGTGGTGCAAGTGAAGTTGAAGAACTTAGGGAAAGCATAGAAAAGGCTAAAGTTCCAAAACGAGTAAAAGACCAGCTAAATAAAGAGATAAATAAGCTGGAAAGAATGTCTTTTTTTACTGCTGAAACTTCTGTAATCAGAACTTATATAGATACAGTACTGGGTTTACCTTGGTGCAAAAAGACAAAAGAGACTTTAAATATTGAAAAAGCAAGAGAAATTCTTGATGAAGACCATTACGGACTTGAGGATGCTAAAGAGAGAATCCTTGAGTTTCTTGCAGTCAAAAAACTTTCTAATGAGCAACAGGCTACAATTATATGTTTTGCCGGGCCACCGGGAGTGGGCAAAACATCTT
>DNSU01000170.1:5343-7551 GCA_003499585.1 Cyanobacteria bacterium UBA9579
GGGAGTGGGCAAAACATCTTTAGGCAGATCTATTGCAAGAAGCTTGAATAGATCTATGTCACAAGTTAGCCTTGGCGGTATTAATGATGAATCAGAAATAAGAGGTCATAGAAGAACTTATATAGGTGCAATGCCGGGCAGAATTATTCGTTCAATTCAGGATGCAGGTACTAGAAATCCTGTTATCCTGCTAGATGAGATAGAAAAAATGCTTCCATCTCATATGGGTGATCCAACGGCAGCTATGTTAGAAGTTCTTGATCCTGCACAAAATTCACATTATACAGATCATTATATAGATATGCAGTTTGATTTGTCTGATGTATTCTTTATTGCAACAGCCAACTCTGTTCAAAGGCTATATCAGCCATTAAAGGACAGACTTGAAGTTATTTATCTTCCCGGTTATACAGAAGAAGAAAAGGTGCATATAGCAAATAGATTCCTTCTGCCACGTCAGTTAAAAACGAATGGGATAAGTTTGGATCAGCTAAAAATCCAGCCTTCTGCTATAAAAGAGATTATTAATAAATATACACGTGAAGCAGGAGTTAGGAATTTAGAGAGAAATATTGGTAAGATATGCAGAAAAGTTGCTGTTGAGATAGTAACTAATCCGGAAACAAAAGTATGTGTTGATGCTAAGAATATTAACAAATATCTTGGCACTCCAAAATTTGTCCGCGAAGAAGCTATCAAAGAACCTCAGGTTGGATTAGTTCATGGTCTTGCATGGACAGAATTTGGCGGAGAAATCCTTGAGATAGAAGCAAGTGTGATGCCGGGTAAAGGCAGGCTAAATCTTACCGGCAGATTGGGTGAGATAATGCAGGAATCTGCGCAAACAGCGTTTAGCTATACTAGAAGCAACTACGAAGATCTTGATTTGCCGCCTGATATACAGGAAAAATATGATCTTCATATCCATGCCGCGGATGGTGCAACACCAAAAGATGGCCCAAGTGCAGGGATTGCTCTAACACTCGCATTAATTAGCGCATTAACAAAGCGCCCGGTTAGATCTGATATAGCAATGACAGGTGAAATTACATTAAGGGGCAGAATACTTCCTATTGGTGGATTGAAGGAAAAGTGTATTGCTGCACTTCGTAATGACATTCATACTGTTATAATGCCAAAAGCTAATGAGAGGGATATTCCTGAATTACCTGATTATATTAGAGATAAAATAGAGTTTAAGCCAGTCAATAACCTGAGTGAAGTAATAGATTTTGCCTTGCTTCCACGTAAAGAAGAACTTAAAGCACATCTTAATGGTGCTAAAAAGGGTAGCAGGGTTGCTATTCAAAAGGCTAAAGGTAAGTAGTTTACTCTATTCTTCCAAAGAAGTTTGCTATCTCCTTAGACTGGATGATATGACTGATCTTTCTACCATGGGGACAGGTTTTATTGTAGCTGGTATTTTGCCAGTCAGTTATTAATTCTTCCATTTGCCATATTGAGAGCTTTTCTCCAGCTTTTACTGCGGCATGGCATGCTGTGGTTATCAGAATTTTATTCTCAATATGTTCTAAAGAACCTTCAAATGCTTCTAATATATCATTTATGACTTTATCAGGAGCGCTGTTTGCAACTACTTGAGGAACTTGCTTTAGGGTTATATATTTGTTTTCAATTTCAAATTCATACCCATATTTTGCCAGCAGTTCTTTGTTCTCTTCAAGATTAGATATTTGAGTGGGCTCAAGTTCAACCGGAGTTGAAGTTAGCAGTAATTGAGAAGTTAAATTTTGGTTAGATTTTAGCTTTTCATAAATTGCTCTTTCGTGAGCAATGTGTTGATCGATAACTTGTAGCCCTTCTTGAGACTCCAAAAGGATATAAGTGTTTAATAATTGCCCTATGATTTTAGGTTTATTAGCTGTTATTGTAGTATTCTGACTAAATTCGAGTCTGGATTGCTCAGGCGGTGAATAAAAGTCTATGCTTTTTTTGACTCTTTCTTGCATCTTGCTAAAGTCAACTCTTGAATCGGCTACAGGGAAATAAGGTTTTGATGAAGGCTTAAACTCTGTTTGGGCTGCAGGTCTATAAAAGGCTTGAACATTTTCATATACTTCATCAGAAGAAACAGCAGGTGAGAAATTGTTAAATTCAAGAGCCGCTTTAACAGATGAGTGTATGAAGTTAAATATTTGATTAGGGTTTGTGTATCTTATTTCTCTTTTAGCTGGGTGGACGTTGACG
>DNSU01000153.1:0-1799 GCA_003499585.1 Cyanobacteria bacterium UBA9579
CCGGGCTTCGTCGGGCCAGTCCCTCAGCCGCTACACTATCAATAAATCTGATTTATTTTAAATTTCACCTTGTTGATAGTGCTTCTCTTGATAAGTTGTATACTTTGAATGTTAAAATAAACTATATCTTTGGTCAAGGACTAAATGAATATTTTTTATTTTTATCGATTAATACATTCTGACATATATTATGCCATTAATTTAGTTCCTGTTCGTATAATGTTTCTAGCATGCCTTCAATTATTGCATTACAATCATTCACCGGCAGAGTGCTAAGAGTATTCATCGCGCTCATTAGTACGGGGTGTTTGTCATACCACCGTCTTTTATTGGAAGCTTTATAAAGCCCTAAAACTCTATCTTTTCCGATACTGATAGGTATTGCATCTTCATTTCTATTTTTTCTAAGTAAATTAACAAGCTGGATTAATATAATTCCTAGTTCCTCTTGTTCATATTTAGAAAGAGACTGGATAACCCCTAAAGTATCGACCATTTTAGAATCTTCATCATACCAGCGATTGCTCAAAATACATTCTTGCATATGTTTTCCCCTAACCTGTACAAAAAAATAGATGTCTGGTGATGGCTATCACCAAAATAATTATAAAGAATAATAGAGTTTTGGGCAAAAATAAATATGATTAATAATGATATACTAATTGACAGCGTAAAAAAAATAATAACAGGATGACGATAAATGTTGAATAAAGCTGATTATGAGATTATTGGAGATGATTTACAGGCTGTTAAGATCAATCTTTCCAAAGAAAAGGCTGTATTAGCTGATCCGGGTAATCTTGTTTATATAACAAATAATATTAAGATGGATGTTACATTGGGTGAGTTTAATTATTTTGAAAAGGTTTTAAGTGCATTTAAGAGAGCTATTGTTGGTGAAAACTTCTTTTTGACGAGATTTAGTTCTGATTCAGACATTGGAGAAATTGTTTTTAGCTCGCCTGTTCCAGGCAAAATTATTCCTGTAGAAATTCCTCCTGAAGGTTTGATTTGCGAAAAACAGTCTTATCTTTGCTCTGACAGCAATATAAAAATTGAAATTGCTTTTGCAAGACGCATAGGTGCTGGTCTATTTGGACGCGAAGGATTTATTTTACAAAAGTTAACAGGAGAAGGAACAGCATTTATTCAGGCAAGTGGTACTATAATTAAGAAAACACTACAACCGGAAGAATCAATCAGGCTAGACCCGGGATGCGTGGTGGCTTTTGAACCTTCTGTGGATTATGATATTAAGTATGTTGGAGATATTAGAACTGCACTATTTGGTGGAGTCGGTATATTTTTTGTTACTTTAATAGGACCCGGGGATGTTTATATTCAAACTTTGCCGCTTAATAAATTATCTCAAAAGATCCTCTCTAAATCTAAGTTTCCTAAGGCTAAGTCAAATGGGTAGTATATACCCCCTAATTAATCATCCCAAAAATACATGACTCAAAGATAAAAATAGTGCATAATATATCCAAACAGGAATTTTCCCAGTATTGCCAATGTATTTTACAACATTTGTCTACTATTTCTTCAATTTTTGGCAAAAAAAATTAAAATAACTTTGAGGGTAGCTTGCTCCAATCATACGGGACCATTATATGCAAAATAAATCAGTATTTTTACAGCTTTTCTTAATAATATTTGCTTTAATTGGCATGCTTATTTTAGGGATGCCTAGCTACGCTAATGATAATTTTATAATTACTAATATTATTTCTGATGATGCTGGTAAAATCTTACTGGTTAATGGTAAAAATACTGGCAATGTAGCCGGATATAAAGTA
>DNSU01000153.1:1868-4401 GCA_003499585.1 Cyanobacteria bacterium UBA9579
AATGTAGCCGGATATAAAGTAACTAAACTGGAAAATCCTGAAAGAATAGTTTTAGATATTCCAGATGCTGTTTTAGTAGGATCAAAGCGTTCTATTAACCTGGCAAATACTGGTGTTACTAATGTAAGAATAGCTCAATTCTCTGCTGATCCTAATATTGTAAGAGTTGTTTTTACAGCTGATGATAAAGAAAATATTAAAAAATTATCATTTCATAAATCTGAAAATACCATAATTTTCAAATTAAATGGTGTCGAGATTCCTGTAGACAATAATCCTTCAGTTTATCACGATAAAGAAATGGAGAATAAAACCCAAGAGCTTATTAAGATAAATAATGAAGAAAATGAAGAACAGGAAGATCAGACAAAAGCTGCTGTAAATATTACTCCAAAAGCAGAAGAAGAAATTAAAAAGATTGATAAGCCTTTAACTCAACTAAAAAACTACAATAACCAAAATATAGTTATAAATACTATAAAAAATGTTAATAACCATTTAATTTTCTCAGGAATAGGCTCAATTTCAATGAAAGAACCATTTATACTGCAAAATCCTATGAGACTGGTTGTTGATATACCTAACTCAAGTGTTATTTCACCTGAACTTTTACGAGTATATCCTTTAAATGGAACGGATGTAATTAGAGTTGGACAATTTGATCCTGAAACATTAAGGATAGTAATTGAGACGTTTGATCCAAATAACTATAAAACTATTATTTCTCCTGATTTGCAATCACTTATAATCACTCCAAGCGAAGAGATTAATATATCCAATTTAACTGATAGCAAATCTATAGGTCAGATTCAGGATATTAAGGTACAAAAAAAGGATAGCAAAACTACTGCTATTACTATAAGCTCTGCTACTCCTATGATCCATAATGCAAGACATTTATACCGCCCTGATAGAGTACTTCTGGAATTATATAATGTTAATGCCCCGCCTAAAGCTTTAATAGCTGCATTACAGCGCACAAATCAGTTTCATGGAGTGGATATTGGATTTATAGAAAAATACCCAATGGGTTCCAGTTGGGCATTCCCGGTTAATCTTGGAACCAAACTTGAATCCAAACTCAGCCTTGATGGAAAAACACTTGAATTAACATTTATAGACAGACTTATTGCACCAAAAGGCAGAATCATACTTGATGCGGGTCATGGTGGCAGTGAACCCGGCGCTAGAAGGTCTGGAATTTATGAAAAGCATGTAACTTTAGATGTTACAAAAAAAGTATATAAATACTTGTCTATGGCAGGAATTGATGTGATAATGACCAGAAGTGGTGATGAAACATTATCTTTAAAAGAAAGAACTGCAATCACTAACAGAATAAAACCAGATGCTTTTGTAAGTGTTCACGTGAATGCATGTGAAAATCCTAATGTATCAGGCATTGAAACTCACTGGTACACTCCGCAAAGTAGAGAACTTGCAAGACATATTCAATCCAAGATGGCGAATTACGTAAGAACACCTGATAGAGGCATTATTAGATCAATGTTTTATGTTATTCATCACACAGCGGTACCTGCAGTGCTTGTTGAAATTGGTTTTATGTCTAATGAGAATGAAAGATGTCAAATAATGACAGAAGAACGGCAGGAAATGAGTGCAAGAGCAATAGCTGATGGTGTAATACAATATCTTAAACTTGGGCATTAATTCCCTACAGTAGTTGTCTTTTTGAGGAATTTGGTATGACTAATGATAATCCAATAGGTATTTTTGATTCTGGAGTCGGTGGCTTAACTGTTTTAAAGAAACTTGTAAATGTTTTACCCAATGAGAATTATCTGTATTTTGGAGATACAGCCAGAGTTCCATATGGAGAAAAAACTAAAGAGCAATTAATTCAGTTTGTGACTGAAATTCTAAATTGGTATAAATCTGAAAATGCTAAAGCAGTTTTGATGGCCTGTAACACAAGTTCTGCTGTTGTCTTAGATATTATAAAAGACAAATATGATTTCCCTGTATTTGGTTTAATTCAGCCTACAGCGCAGTATATTGCAAATACAGATGTAAAAAATATTGGAGTAATTGCAACTTCTGCTACAGTTAAGTCTGAAGCTTACAGTAGAAATATACTGGCACTTGATCCAAATAAAAAGATTTTTGAAACATCTTGCCCTGGACTTGTGGAGATAGTTGAATCAGGTACTCAAAATTTGCCTGAATCAATTGAATTAATTAGTAAATATATTATTCCGCTACTCAATAATGGGGCAGAAAAAATTATTCTTGGCTGTACACATTATCCATTTTTAGCTGAGGTTATAAGTAAAATTACTAATAAAGCTGAAATGCTGATTGATCCGGCTGATTATCTTGTTGAATCGGTAAAAATTGAGCTTGAAAAACTAGGATTACTTAGCAATGCTAATATTGGCTCAAGAAAATACTTTGTCAGCACTAATCCTAAAAAGTTTGTTGAAATTGGAAATAAATTTTATTCAGATTGCACTCAGGCTGCAGAGATTAATTTAAATTTAGGGGCTTGATAAAGTGTACTGAATTGTCTAGA
>DNSU01000124.1 GCA_003499585.1 Cyanobacteria bacterium UBA9579
TAAAAGTGTCAACACACCCTAATTAATTTTAAGATTTTTTTTTCAGATCCAATTTTTTCTTGATCAATTGTACTTAATATTTTAATGACATTGTGTCCGTATTCACCATACTCTTCAATTAAAGGACGATACTTAAATACATGATTATATTCGAGTTTAGCTTCAATATTATAAGTATGTTCTAACTGATTGGTGAATGCCTCATCTATAAGCGTTAGTGATGAAAGTCTCTTTACTACTTGAGATATTAAAGCTGGCCGTCTTTGAAAATTTGGTGCAACTTGATTGATGGTGACAGTTTGAGCTGTGCCAATATTTGTAGAACGATCAGGACACATATCAGTCTGATCCATGATTAATAGTTATATCATTTGCCTGTTCCACATATGTAGAACGATCATGCGTTTTAACTTGACGTTGGTCGGTATCAGTCTTTTTGCTTGTTTTCAAATTACTAATTTCTTGTGATAGTTTCTTAACACGTATTGTTTGTATTATCCCCCATATTGTTGTGAGGATTGTACATATTGCAGCTACTCCACCAACTGCTGGGTTGCTTAAAAAGTTTATAATAGTGCTCATTAGTTCCCTTAGATCTCATTCTATATAATATTTTAGTGATACATAATGTAACATAAATGATGGTTTCAGCCCAATTTCGTCAACGGCAATTTAAGTTGATAAATATTTAGATCATCAAGTCTCTGCATTCGCAATCTAAAGAAGCTTGATAATGCTTGAGCGATCAAATAAAAAGTTCGGAAAACTATCATAATTGGGTCCTGATATAGGTTGAATTTTTCCAAGGCGGATTGCATTGTTAACATCTTGGCGTGTTTTTCCAGTAGATTCAGCTAGTTCTTGTGTACTTAACGCATATATCCTGAGCTTCTTGATGTTTTCCAAGTCATCCATATGGGCATAGCGCTGGCCTAAGCCATCATCGATTAAGCTCAATCGCCCTGATTTCAGCCAATCAATTTCGAGTCTGCGCTTGTCAATTGATAACCAAGTGGGTATGTCTTGTAGTTTTATAAGACGCGGATTATTCTGGAATTCTGCAAGGTATTGCAGTACTACTTCGGATTTAAAATAACGTTTGTTACCCAATTCTCCATTATGTTGCACCGCTTGTAAAAAACCCTTTTTTACTAAACGTGACACTTTTTGAATATTAGCACTATCTCCCAAAAGTTCAGCAACTGCTTGCGCATCCATATAATCTGTTTTGGCTTTGCTTTTTGTAGTCATTTGTCCTTTTTTGGGCCTACCGGTGCGGGTTTGATAACCTTGTACTTTATCCAATTGTTGTTTGTTGATGCTGATAATATCTTTACGCTCAAAGACATAAACTAAACCATTATCAATGGTTGGTCCTGAAATGGGTTTTATGCCAAGGTGCTTTATACGCTCAGCAATGTTGGTAACATTTGTTTGAAAAAGTTCTGCAATTTCGCTTGGCAAAATGTATTTAGCTTTGAAACGGGCTAATTCCTCTGGTGAAACAAAGCGCTGAGTAGATTTTATATTTATTTTTGCCATTTTATACTTTAAAAGGCCTACTGACATGATTCGATATACTGCATCACGGTAGGTATTTAATGCGACAATAACATCATTGATATCTAATAATTCATTTTTATCTTTATTTTTTGTTTGTATATCAATGAATTGAAGTAATTCATTTTTATCAAAACTAATACCCAATAAACCAGCTTCTTTATCAAAGTTCACTATAGAAAGTCGTCTATCAAGTACAGCTTGAATTAATTCATCCAGTGTCCGCATCGAATGATAGTGATATTTCTTGAAATAAAGCGAAAGAGATATATTTTCATGTATAAATTTTGATTTTACTGATTTGCTAATAGTACTTAATAAGTTATTTAACACCTTAGTATCAATCAAGATATCACGGTAGCCATCAATATCAGGACCACGAAATGCGGTAATAATTCCACTCTTTAACAGGTTCTTTGTATTGTGGGGTGACAGCCTTAAAATTTTAGCTGCTTCATTTAGCGTAACTAACCTCAATAATATATCTCTGAGTTCAGCTACATTATCTAGTGAGTACTTCTCATCCAGCGAAGGTGGTTTTAAATTAGTTTTGATAAGCTGATCAAAGCTAGAATCAGATACGGCTAGCATAGTTTTAACTTCTTTTTTTGATAATAGCTTGTCTTGTTTCAGATTCTCAGTCTTTGGCTTTGGTAATATCGATGGCGTTTGTTCTGTGCGTATAAAACTTTCTAATTCAGACTCTACCGCTTGATAGATGTCAGGTTGTAATTTACGTAATGGAGAACGATCCAAAGCCATACTTAGGCGAAAGAGCAGAGCTGGTTTACTAAATGCTGGATAGATGGCACGATTTCTTGCGACAATTTCTGTTAGAAACTGATGAAAACTTTCTGGCCAATTAGCAAATGGTTTGAACGCATTTAGAGCTTCAATGTGCCTATTACTTATAATTTGATAACTAAGGTCTAATTCTGTATTAGACCAAGAATACCTACTGGATAAAATATAGCCAAGATGAATGACTGCATAAAATGATTGCATATCTTTGACTAGTGGATGTCCTTTGATCGAATCGCCATTGACTGCTTGTGCAGTCATATCTGCTAGTAGTGTTTCAGAGCTTTCAACTTGCAGTGAATCTGCTGCTTTCATTTCAGCACCACAGCGACATTTCAGTAAGTTTGTTCTTGACCAACTAAATACTGAATTACATGTCGAGCATGTATCCTGTAATAGAGATAAGTGTTTAAGGCACACTGTATAAGATGCAACTGTCCATATTTTTCGATGATAAGAAGACTCTGTTAAGCACTGTACACAGATTGCGGGATTTCTAAAATTCATTAACTCATCGGAAATGCTTGCATGACCGACTCTGAAATATTGGCTTTTATTGAGAGTAATCGACTGAAAAATTAGGTTGTTCAAAGTATTTTGAGGTGTATTTGTGAGATGAGACAGTCGTTCTATATTCAATTTACCCATGCAAAGAGCACGTATTTTATGAGCCTTTACCTCAAAATCATTGTCATCCAAAAGCGATAATATTGGATTCAAGGATTCATAACAGTTAGCATCCGATAGGCGTAGTAAGTACCCGATCATACTTTCATCTAGATTAGGTTCTGGACGCTTTAATAGTCGTTTTTTCATACGCTCATCAATCGATTAACGGCGGGTTATGGTATCTCTGATTGTCAATTCTTTTGGCTTGGCTTTGACGCGATTATTAGTGCCAATTTCTGAGTGTGTAATCCTACTTGTTGCTTTCCAAGAAGAAATTACAGAAGTCTCTACTAGGAATGGATTATTGGGGAGGGTGGTGTCGTATTGAATTGAATCAAAAGCTGTGCCTAAATGCGCTAAAGTCAAACATGGATGATTATGTCTAATGGCATCATAGGCAGCGTGCTTTATCAATGACATGATATTTGCTGCCGTTCCCTGACTTGCTACAAAAAGACGGTAAGCAATTTCTTCTGAAGCTAAATTACTATACACATCAAATGGAAGAGATTTATCTACTTCAGCTAAAAATTTTCTAAATTCATTTCGGTTGGCTTCACTATCCCATAAAAAGGGAGTTAGGCGTTTCTTGGTGAGGAATCGGCGGCGTAGTTGAGGGCTTTGATGTAAAATGGCTTCCGATTCTGGCATACCAATTAGTATGACTGGAATTTTAGTAATTTCGATAAACATCTTGATCCAGTCTGCTACCAAGCCAATAACTCTTTGTGTCTTATTATCAATGAGATGCTGAAATTCATCTATAATTATGACTTCTACCTTACATTGATGGACTAAAGCATATAAACGGTTGCTTTGAGTTACAGTGGTTCCATGGGTAGCTGCTAAATCACCTAGATCACTTAGCATTGCGGTTGCTACGCTTTTAATTGTAGCGCTGGCAGGTATAGATGTTTTAAAGACAGGATGGATGTCACCATCAGGCATTTCGATTGACGGCCAACGACTAGAATATTGTCGAAT
>DNSU01000017.1 GCA_003499585.1 Cyanobacteria bacterium UBA9579
TTGTCGGCTAAGCCGTTTTCAGTTATGTAAATGGGCAAGTTATATTTTTTCAAATTCATTAAAATTTCTTCCGCTGGTAGATACAACAATTATCAAATCAGGTCTTTGATTTCTTATACCTGATATGATTTCAGCATAAATATCTTTTCTGTATGCAGGCTTTCCATCTGCATCACGGGCATGCAGATGCACCATGGATACGCCAATTTTAGCACAGGATAACACATCAGCAATAATTTCTTCAGGACTCAAAGGAACATGAGGCGTTAATTCCTTAGTAGGAATCATGCCTGTAGGACACAGGTTAACTATCAATTTTTTCATAAATTACAACTTATTCCCCATAATCTCCTATTTAAGAAGCAGGTGCCAAAGGCACTTATTTAAGTCCTCACTGGAATGATCATTTACCCAAATAAGTGACTATGTTACCAAA
The DNA here is from genome assembly GCA_003499585.1 of Cyanobacteria bacterium UBA9579. Taxonomy (GTDB): domain Bacteria; phylum Cyanobacteriota; class Vampirovibrionia; order Gastranaerophilales; family UBA9579; genus UBA9579. The sequence continues at coordinate 437 of DNSU01000017.1, forward strand.
TATTCTTAATAATTTTTCGTCAAATCATTGAGAATATTTTCCGCTGTCCTTATGAGAATATATTTTGCAAAGATTTTGCTCCCAGGAAAATTGCTAAGTTAGATATATCCGGTAAAACGTAAACTAGCCTTACTGAATTAATTCTTTATGAGACGGTCTGGTTTTTTACCAGCCAGCTTTGCTTAATTCTTCTGATATCTCGACTTAAACGTCTCATAAGCCTTCTAAACAGATTCTTTTTCATCTTTTTAGCAGGAACCCCCACAACTGTTATTCCATCAGGAACATCATTAACAACTACAGCACCTGCTCCAACAACACTATTTCTTCCAAGATTCTTAGTACGTAAAATTGTTGCTCCTCCTCCAATAAATGATCCCATTCTTATATGAAGGCAACTTCCCACAGTGCATCCTGGAGCAATAAGAGCATAGTCTTCTATTTTGACATCATGACTAATTACACATCTAGGGTGAATAGTAACAAAGTTACCTATTGTAACTCGTGTGCCAATATTACAACCTTCTTCTATTATACATCCACGGCCAATGCTGGAATGAACTATATCAACTGCCGGGTGAATTAGCGTTGGAATTTTACATCCATAAGACTCTAACAAAGCTATTCTTCTTTTAAAATCTGACACAGAACCAAAATAATTATTAAAGAAATAAAGATTTTCATCTTTTGTCAGTTCAGGAATTATTTCTCTGCCACCCAAAACTGGAATACCCAGAATTTCTTTTCCTTGTTTTTGTTCATTATCATCAATAAAGCCTATCAATTCCCACTCAGGATTTACACGATTAATCGAATCAATCAATTTGACTATATCAGGATAAACCGTTCCATATACAACTAATTTCTTCACTAATCTATCTCCTAAGTTATATACTTGTTTTTATCACAGCACATCAAAAAACTAAATTATATAGTCTATCTAGCTCTATTTACGAATTCAGCTATATATCAGGTTTTTCCAGATTTAATTTTTGCTAAATGACAAATTGCTATTGAATAATCTTTATGGAAGTATTAGATTATTAGAGGAATAACTTAAATAAGAAATTATTAAAAAAAATGGAAGTAATAAGAAAATCTGATAATATAGTAGTCTGCAATCACCCTATCGCTCAGCATAACCTGAGTGTCATGAGAGATAAAAACTCATCAGCAGAGCTTTTTAGAAATGCAACCAGAAGACTCGCACAAATATTATTTTTTGATGCAACTGACAATCTGCCAACTATTAATAAAGTTATTGAAACTCCATTAGTAGAAACTCCAGTAAACATAATCAATCCTGATTCAGAAATTATTATTGCACCAATCCTAAGAGCAGGATTGGTGTTTTCAGAAATTGCAAGCGAAATAATGCCCAATGCAAGAGTTCATCATATTGGCCTTTATAGAGATGAGAAAACCCTAAAACCTGTCTCTTATTATAATAATTTACCTGAAAATTTTAACGATCCCTATAATACATTTATTTACCTGCTTGATCCGATGCTTGCAACAGGTGGTTCTGCAGTTGCAGCAATTAAACTGTTTACTGATCTAAATGTGCCTGAACAAAATATTAGATTTATATGCCTAATCAGCGCACCAGAAGGACTAACCAAACTGCATTCCAAATTCGCAGATGTAAAAATCATTACAGCCTGCATTGACAATCACCTTAATGAATTTGGCTATATCCTTCCCGGGCTTGGTGATGCAGGGGATAGAACGTTTAATACTATGTACTAATGCATTGTTAAATTAGTTTTGCAGGAAGATATGTTTTCGTAGGAGCCTATATGCGATAGCATATCAAGCGACGGAGATAATATATCTTCCTACGATGATCATTACCCAAGAAAATTAATGACTCAATCTAATAGATTAAAAATTTCTATAAAAGCAGACTTTATATAAAGTCTGCTTTTATACATATAACCAATGTATAAGTAATTTTTCTGTGTATAAATAAAACCTGAGTCCAAATATAGGAATATTATCTATGGATAATCTACATACATATCAATCAAGGGAACAAGCCGGTAGGGTTTTAGCTGAAGAAATAAGCAAATTAAACCTTAAAAAGCCATACCTGCTGGCTATCCCCAGAGGCGGCATTCAAGTAGCTGAAGCTATTGCAGATAAACTACAAATCCCAATTAATCCGATCATAGTTAAGAAACTTCCTATTCCTAACAATCCTGAAGCAGGATTTGGAGCAGTAACTATTGACGGACAAAAAGTTTTAGATAAAAAAACTGTATCCTACCTGGGTTTGACTGAAGATGAAATAAACTCAATAGCTAACAAAGTTATACAGGAAATGCATCACAGGATCGAGGTTTACGGCAGTATTAACCAAAAAGAAGTTGAATCATCAGATGCAATAATCGTTGATGACGGAGTAGCAACAGGTTATTCCTTAATTGCTGCATTAACAAGCGTTAAAAACATGAACCCAAATTCAATCACAGCAGCAGTTCCTGTCAGCTCAGGAAATGCATACGAAAAATTCTCAAAACTTGCCAATTACGTAGTATGCCCACTGGTAGAAAACACTTACTTCTTTGCCGTAGGCGGTTACTATCGTGAATGGTATGACCTGTCTGAAGAACAAATAAAAAGCATTCTAAAAAAATATCGGGATAATTATGGACAGCGGAAAAAGATATGAAGCGTTTTTAATCAAAACGCTTCATATCTTTTGTAGACTGCTTCCTTCGCGAAGCGGCGTTAGCATAACCAACAGTTTAATAAAACCAGAAAAGAAAAGGGTTAGCATAATGCTAACCTCATTTACAGGGAGAGTGTTTTTTACGGGATTGGGTTTGTGTGAATTAAAGCTCCCAAATTTTATTTTTTATACTCTCTCAATATTTATAATTTCTTTATTTATCTAAGTAATGATAATGCTAATTGTGGAATTTGATTTGCTTGTGATAGAACTGTTGCAGAAGCTTGTTGCAATATCTGGTTTTTAACCATATTTGCGCTTTCTTTAGCAATATCAAGATCACGAATTCTTGATTCAGATGCCTGTAAGTTCTCGTTCATTACGGTAAGGTTTTCTAATGTGCTTTCTAATCTGTTCTGGAACGCACCCAGGCTTGATCTTCTGCTGGATATGGTGGTAATTGCAGCATCAACTACGCCTAAATAGCTTCTGATTAAAGTTGATGTCCATGTTCCACCGGTTATAGCAATGGTAACACCTATTGTTGAAGACTGCGCATCAGATAAAACTGTAGCAATATCAATTGTATTTGTTGAAGCTGCGGAATTTGCACCGATTTGAAGAAGTGTACTTGCAGTTGTTCCATCTAATAGAGAAATGTTATTAAATGAAGCAGTCTTGGCAATTCTTGTAATATCAGCGATACGGGCATTTACTTCTGAAAGGATAGCTGATCTTTCTGAAGAACCGTTAGTATCGTTGGCTGCTTGAATACATAATTCTCTTATTCTTTGGAGGTTTTCGTTAATTACTGAGAGACCACCTTCTGCAATTTGCAGCATATTAATGCCATCTTGAACGTTGCCTATAGCTCTTGAATTGCCTCGAATTTGACCTCTTAATCCTTCTGAAATTGATAATCCTGCTGCATCATCGGATGCTCTGTTAATTCTATACCCTGATGATAACTTTTCAATAGATCTTGTTAAACTATTTGTGTTTTGACTTAAATTTCTTTGTGCGATTAAAGATGCGATGTTGTTGTTAACTGTTATTGACATAATTCACTCTCCTTGTATTTCCTTAAGATCCTTCTACCTATTACTGTTAATAAATAGTATTTATCGATTTGTATTCTGTAAACTTGAATTAATAGAAACTCTTTGTGAATAATCTAATAATAATGATTGCTCCGTATAAACTATCCTCCATATTTGATTTATTAGTAATTTAATTAATTTCTTTATTTATCTGAGTAGTGATAATGCTAATTGTGGAATTTGGTTTGCCTGTGATAGAACACTGGCAGAAGCTTGTTGTAATATCTGATTTTTAACCAAATTTGCACTCTCTTTAGCGATATCAAGATCACGAATTCTTGATTCAGATGCCTGTAAGTTCTCGTTCATTACTGTAAGGTTTTCTAATGTGCTTTCTAATCTATTTTGCAAAGCACCTATATTTGATCTTCTAGACAATAAACCTGTTAAAGCTGCGTCAACTAAGCCTAAATAACTTCTAATTAAAGTTGATGACCATGCCCCACCGGTTATAGCTATATTAACCCCTAATGTAGTGGCTTTGGAATCAGTTAAAACGCCAGATACATCAATTGTATTTGTTGAAACTGTAGAGTTTGCGCCAACTTGAAGAAGTGTGGTTGCAGCAGTTCCATCAAGAAGGGAAACATTATTAAATTTAGTACTCTTGGCAATTCTGCTAATATCAGCAAGACGAGCATTTACCTCAGAAAGGATAGCTGATCTTTCAACTGAACCGTTAGTATCGTTAGCTGCTTGAATACATAATTCTCTTATTCTTTGAAGGTTATCATTTGCTACTGTAAGTCCACTTTCAGCGATTTGCAGAAGGTTTATACCATCTTGAATGTTACCTATAGCTTGTTTATTACCTCTGATTTGACCCCTTAATCCTTCTGAAATTGATAATCCTGCTGCATCATCGGATGCTCTGTTAATTCTGTACCCTGATGACAATTTTTCGATTGATCTTGTTAAGCCATAAGTATTTTGGCTTAAATTTCTCTGCGCAATTAAAGATGCGATGTTGTTGTT
>DNSU01000079.1:0-1051 GCA_003499585.1 Cyanobacteria bacterium UBA9579
TCTCTTTTAGCTGGGTGGACGTTGACGTCAACTTCTCCAGCAGGGATTATTAAGTCCAATATCGCAAAAGGATATTTGTCTGAAGGAATTAGGCCTTTATATGCTGTGTCGATAGCCTTTGACAGAATGGGGCATTTGACTGTTCTGCCATTGACAAAGACATATATAGCCTTTTTATTTGATCTGGTAAAGTTTGGATTGCTTGTAAATCCTTTGACTTCCAGCTTATATTCAGTATCATCTTTATAAACTTCTACAAGTTCATCAAGGAGCTCCTTCGAGTAAATTTCACTGATTACTGTGGCCATATCTTTGCTGCCTGTTGTTTTTAAGCTTGTTCGGCCTTTATGAATCAGGTGAATTGATACTTCGGGATAAGAAATTGCAATGCTTTGAACCACTTCAATAATGCTAGCAAGTTCAGTTTGAGCTTTTTTTAGAAATTTTCTTCTCGCAGGAACATTGTAAAAGAGCTCTTTTACTTCCATTGTAGTGCCAATGGCACAACCTGTTTCAGTTATGGTTATCTCTGAATTTTCACAATCGACTTTAACCCCGACTGGAGAATCAGCTGTTCTTGTCAGGCAGCTGACCTTTGCAATAGAAATAATACTAGCCAGTGCTTCTCCTCTGAATCCTAATGTGGATATTGTCCACAGGTCATTTTCCTGTTGCAGTTTGCTTGTGGCATGGCGTGAAAATGCGAGGGCAACATCATCTTTATGAATTCCAGAACCGTTATCTGCGACTCTTATATTTCTGCATTCATTGGAAATTTCAATCTCAACTCTTGTTGCACCAGCATCAATAGAGTTTTCCACCAGTTCTTTAACTATAGAAGCCGGTCTTTCTATGACTTCTCCTGCTGCGATCTGGTTTATAAGGTTTTCCGGTAATAATTTTATTCTCTTCATATCCCTGTAGTCTCTAATTTGTTTAAATTTATATTGCAGATTGCTTTAACAATTCATTATAGCACTTACATAACAATGATTTTAGTTAGTTAATTGTTACTTAATTTTCTCGAATTTTGCAACCCTTTTGGTGGCTA
>DNSU01000079.1:1183-4794 GCA_003499585.1 Cyanobacteria bacterium UBA9579
GCACCTGTTTTGCACCTTTTTGAATCGGTGTTTTGGGAGAGATGATAAGGATGTTGACGTTTCTGGTTTTAATTGAAATTCTTGCAAAAACTTGCAGGAATTGGGTTTTAGTATTCATTATTTTGATGTATATTGGCTAAAATATTGAAAATAAAGGATTTTTCAGAAGTGGCCGTTTGGATACAATTTTGTTTTTGGATTGCTTCACTTCGTTCGCAATTGACAATGTGAACTATTTTATTAGTATACAACATTATTTTCTGTCCGTCTGGCCACAATTTGCAGATATTTAGCCATTTGTTTAAAACTGTCAAATATCTACTGCCAAATTTGCAAGTAGATCTATAAATGGCATAGGTTCTATGATATACTAATTACATTGTTTTATAATCGTTTTATAAATTAGTTATATATTTTTGGGCAATAAAATACGAAAAATTTATTAAAACTGCTGGAATGAATGTATGAGTTTTTTAAATAACAGTAGATATAAGGGCTTATCATTAGCAGAAATGCTAATTACAATGACGTTGATTAGCATTATTTTTATAATGAGCGCTCCGTTAATTGTAATGTATAAGAATAAAAACGGAAGAGATTTATCTGCAGTAAACTGTATATTAAATGAGGCAGGTAATGTTACCTCTAATGCATGTATTCAAGCTATAGCAAATTGTAAATATAATCGTCAGAGTGCTTGCAAGAATTTAATGTATTATGCTGATAATGGAACCGAGCCCGAGAAAAGTGCTGCAAGGGGAGTATTAAAAGCTACCTGTGATCAGGAAGGTAAAGAAGCTTGTAAATGCTTACTTGATATGTGTAAGGACAATAGTGCTTTATGCGATATAGCAGGTTCTGATAACGATGCTCACTATTATCTCAATCTTCTACTTAATAGTACCAATGTCGGAAGGTTTAAAATATCAGATATTGCTAAAAATTATTATAGTTACGGTTATTCCAATATTGTTTCTCAGGCTGATACTATTGCAACTGGTTTAACCTGCTGCACTGATGCATCCCCTGTTGCCTGTATTGTCAAAGGTTTATCTATATGTATACCTACAGATCCATGGAAAAAGTTTTATGATGCAAATGCCACAGATATCGGACAGGGAATTGCACTGGGAAGCGGTGGAAACGTATATGTTGCAGGAAAGACATACAATAGTTATTACAATATGATGATATTGAAGCTTGATTCTGACGGGAATATTATATGGAATAGGAGGATTGACTCTACTACAGGTCAAGATCATGATGTTGCTTATAGCATAGTATTAGATAGTAATGAAAATACATATATAGCAGGATATTCGTATAATACTGCTGATGTTGACGATGTTATAGCTATATTAAAACTTAATTCTGACGGGAATGTTCTATGGAATAAGAGACTTTCTTCAGATTTTGTTCAAACTGCATATGATATAGTGCTTGATCATACCGGATCAAATATTTATGTTGCAGGGTACATGTTCACTGCAGGTAATGTAGATAGCACAGACCTGGTTGTTTTAAAAGTCAGTTCTGCAGGAAATGTGCTCTGGCAAAAAAGATATAATAACACCTCTTATGCTAACACCCAAGATTATGCTTTTAATGTGAATATAGATACTACAGGAAATATATATGTTACTGGTTACACTTATATTGGTACATATACAGGCAGAGATGCAATTTTATTAAAATTAAATCCTGCTGGAAATGTCATCTGGGGTAAAGGAATAAATACTGCTGATGATAAAACCGATGTTGGAGAATGTGTAAAAATATATAATGGAAATATTTACTATGCTATAAAACCTAGTGACGGATCCGATTGGCAATTAGGCGTAGTGAAATTAAATCTTGATGGAAATATTTTATGGGGTGCCAGGTATGGAACTACCGGTCTTGATTATTCATTATGGAACATGGCTATAGATAATACGGGAAGTATGTATCTTACAGGTTACGTTTCCAATGCCACTAATGATCTATTTCTTGTAAAACTAAATTCCAGCGGGGTTAAGCAGTGGGATGTAACTCAGGATCATGACAGCAAAAGTGATCATGGCTATGGGATAGCAGCTGGAAATGATGGATATGTTTATGTTGTTGGTGATATATATGGCGGATTAACCAGCTGGTATGATATATGTGTTTTAAAAATACAGAGTGATCAAACCAGTCAGAATATTTTATCTGTTGTTAATACTGCATATTCTACTAATCAAACAGGCTGGTCTGTTACAGATCTTAATTTTACTGAATCATCTCCATATACTAATGTGACAAACGCAACAATTAACATAGGCGGTAACATATATCCAGGTTTAGAATAAGGCTATGTTTTAGCTTGTTTGATTGGATTGACTCACTAAGATCCTTGATAAATCAAGTTTTGGCATGCCAAGAGTTGCATATTCTACACGATTTCTACCGTTTCTTTTTGCTTGATATAATGCTTTATCTGTTCTTTCACAAAAGTCTGCTGCACAGGAATCCATAAAGTCATATTGAGCTACGCCAACGCTTATTGTTGCCTGTATCGGTGAATAGGATAAGTGGAAATATTGTTTTTCTACTCTGTCTCTTAATCTTTCCAGTAGTTCATAGCCTTCATTCAGCGATGTCTCAGGAAGAATGAGAGCGAATTCCTCGCCGCCATAGCGTGCTGCAATGTCACAGCTTCTGGTATTTACAGAAATCAATTCTCCTAATTCCTTAAGGACTGCATCTCCTGCATTGTGACCGTAAGTGTCATTTATCTTTTTGAAATGATCTATATCAAATAGTGCAAGACAAATTGAGGTTTTATGCCTTTTTGCTCTTGCTATTTCTTCAGAAATTCTTCTGTTAAATTCACGCCTGTTTAATAACCCCGTAAGAGCATCAGTCGTAGCCAGGTTATGAAGCATATTTGCATTATCGCTGTTATGTTTTACCTGACTGGAAAGAATAGTGCCCAGATATCCTAATAGTCCTATTATACTGGTGTAAGTAAGGATTGTGGGGAATATTATATCTTTATTTGCAATCAATAAATCACTTTTTAGCCAGCCTGTTAGTTCAGCTGTTAATAATAATCCTATTCCAGTGCCAAGTAAAGCCATGGAGAACTTTTTATAAGCTGAAAACATGCTGTTAAACACAGGAATAAGGTATAAAAATATAAGCATTGTATTGCCTGTAGCAAAAGTTGCAACTGTTATTAAGGTTACAGATAAGATGTAATTTGATTTAGCTAATACATGGCAAACTTCTGGCGTTGCAATTACGGACTTTTTTAGTATTTGTCTGGTGGATTCGTTTATAAAAGCATGAAGCCCCACCAATAGCCAGCAGGATGTAATTAGAATATTTGTTACTACGCTTTCTCTAAAATTTAGCTGAACAGTATATATTAAAAAGTGCATTATTAGTACTGCATACAGGTAATGGTTAAATGATGTAACTTTAGAGAGTTTTATTTTAGGCTCGTCTTGAGCAAACACTCTGCCTTCCTCCTCAACAAATATATATATTTAATTTTAGCTTAGTTTATCTAAATCGTGAAAAAGTTTATATAAATTAATATGCGGTTTTGGTTGTTAAGGTCTGAGATTCTTCAGTACTAACGTACA
>DNSU01000079.1:4875-5062 GCA_003499585.1 Cyanobacteria bacterium UBA9579
GCTGAAAGAATCGAGGACTTATAGAAATGACTATGTCATCTCAGAATGACAATGCAACGATTTTGCGATTTTTTATGCTGTACTATATATCAATAATAAAAAACACTTGAATAATAGTTCAAGTGTTTTTTTCAGAAACTTTATATATTGTGAGCTTTTATACTACTTCTTTCCAGACTTCCTGATT
>DNSU01000079.1:5119-5501 GCA_003499585.1 Cyanobacteria bacterium UBA9579
ACTTCTTTCCAGACTTCCTGATTGCCTAGCAGGTCATAATCCAGTTCGCCTTCTTTGGCAGCAATTATTGATGCAATTACGGTTTCACTGGTCACATTTACTAGTGTCCTAAACATATCAAGGAAACGATCTATTGCAAATAATAGTGCGAAGCCTTGCATAACCTGTTCAGGAGTTAGGCCTAAGCCGTTTAATATGATAGTCATAGTTATTAATCCGGCGCTTGGAATACCTGCTGTTGAGCTTGATGCAATTATTGCAAGGAAGCAAATCTGAATAATTGTAAGCGGTTCAAGAGGTACACCATAGGCATGAGCTATAAACAGTATAGAAATAGTCTGGAATATAGCTGTTCCATCTTTGCTCATTGTGATTCCAAGTG
>DNSU01000069.1 GCA_003499585.1 Cyanobacteria bacterium UBA9579
GCCTTGCGAAACGCTTCTTCGGCCTTTGTGTATTCCTTCTGATCAGCATAAACATTGCCAAGTCCGTTCCAGGAGGACGCGTTTTTTTCATCTATTGTTATTGCCTTACGAAACGCTTCTTCGGCCTTTGTGTATTCCTTTTGATCAGCATACACATTACCAAGTCCTTGCCAAGGATACGAAAATTTTTCATCGAGAGTTATTGCCTTGCGAAACGTTTCTTCGGCTTTTGTGTATTCTTTCCGATCAGCATACACATTGCCGAGTCCGTGCCAGGGATATGCGATATTTTCATCTAGAGTTATTGCCTTGCGAAACGCTTCTTCGGCTTTTGTATATTCCTTCTGATCAGCATACACGTTGCCGAGCCCGAGCCACGGATACGCTAAATTGTCATTAACTGCTAAGGATTTCAGGAAGTTCTGGATAGCGTAATCATATTCGCCTTTAAGCCACTGCAGATAACCAGCAAAAAGGAAAGCTAGGTCCTCAAGAATATTGGCGCGCGAAATTTCTAGCAGCTGGCTATATGCAAACATCCTTTCATCTTTAAGCAAGATGTAGTGAACAGTTTCCAAGTATCGTGCGACAATTGTATCTCTAGGTTTCTCTGGAGGGGTCATTTTATCTTACCGAGAGGGCTAATTTGCCAATCCTGAGTGTTTAGATGCTGTTGATTAATCGAGCTTATTTTTGGCATGTTTATATCTGAGTAGAACAAGCATAGTAAAGGTTGCCGACCAAAAAGCGGCCGCCAGCGTCGACTATTTCCCGCTCAAATGTATTGAGGTGGATACGGTGCAGACAGTATAGAAAATATTAGATTAAAAATTTATTCTGTCCCATTTCATCCACAATTTATAAATTTCTCGTTTTCGAAAATGCTACATATCTACTTTCGTTTGGAAATGTTACTATTGTTACCATCTAGTTTTAGATTGAAGTACATTTTCTGCAGGCTATATGTCTTTAACTCATTAGTCTTTTACAAAAATTCTTTTATCGTAAAAAGGTATTTGCATTTGACAGTTTTTTGTTAGCAGTTCACTTGCCTCAGGAAATTTATCTGGATTAGATAAAATAACGCCTGTAGTATGAGCCAAGGTGGGTTTATCAACAAATAATATATCTCCTGATTCACCTGTTTGAATTAAAAATTTGATCTTAATAAGCTGGCCAATTGCATTGTCACAATGTTCTTCAGGTATTATTTTTTTTGCTTTATATGTAATATCTTCCCAGTAATGAATTTGACCAATACCTTTCTCAAAAAGAAACTCTAAAACAGTTCGGATAGAAGGATTATTTTCAATCGCTTTTGTTACTTCTTTAAAGCTTCTGCGAAAGCGACGAAAGTTTACGGAAGGCAAGTCTATCGTTGCCTTTTCTATATCTTTTGGAGATATTCTATTCCTATTATATCCTTCTTTTGCTATTTCATAACCAATCTCAGATAAACTTTTAAATAATCCATCAGCAGCGGTATAGATCAATTTCATACATTTATTATTTTCATCGCTACTGACATATCTGTCATTAGCAGGGTGTTTTAATCCAAGCGCTTCAAAGCCTAGTTGCATAAACTTCCAACTATCTTCAGGTGTAGGAAGAGTACCTATACTTAATTCCTTAATTCTTCCATCCAAACTCTCATTCGCTCTATACAACCTACTAAATATATCATCAGTTCCTACAATTACTAGTTTAGCATTTGGTGAAGCGTAGGATTGGGTTAGAAGTTTACAAACGTCTGATATTCTAATTATAATATCTTCATTAGCTCTTTCAAAATCATCAATCATCAATGCAATATTATTGTTTCTCAAAAAATTACATATATCATGCTCGTTCCATGAATCTGCGGTTGATTTGAGTAACTCTAGCTTATCTATTCCATTGCTTTCTTTGCCAAAATTTAATCGATCTTTCAGTGATACTTTATCTATTCCTAGCAACAACTCCGTGCTAATTGAGCATTTATCGTTTTCTCCACAAACAGCTAACTCTCTACAAAATGTTTGCCAAGTCATGTTTTTAGTAATTTGCACTAAACAAAAATCAATTTTTTCTTTATTTAGAGCAGTGATTGCTAAAGACGATTTCCCTGTACCAGTTGGGCCATCAATAATGATATTAATTCCTTCAATTGCCAGAAGCTCAGAGAGTCTCTGTTCATTTTTTAATCTAGGCAACCAAACATTTGTTTCTTTAGAGCCATCTCTTGGCTTTGTGTTAAAAACTCTTCCAACTTTATAAGACCAAGACTTTCTAGTTATCATATAATTTTAAACAATTTGGGTTAAACAAGCTTTTATTAATCCGTACACCAAATAGTTAAAGCGAAAAATACATACTGATACTTCAGATAGATGTCACTTTTAGCGAAGAGATAATGTATTGGAATCAGTGACCGTCTTAATATCTAGTTCTGTACAACAAACAAAACATGGTTGCTATACAGTTTCCTTTAAATTTAAACGAAATAATCCTACAGGAAGATACAATCCAATCCCGATTGTGCAACCACAAAATGCAATGCAATAACAAAAAGATAGAAAGTGGTGCTAGCTAATCGGATGGAACAGTTGCAAATACTGGGTTTTTTTCAATTTGCTTCTCATGTCTCTGGATATGGATTTCGGTCTTTTGGCATCGCGAAATATCACAATCCAGCTTCACGATAAATAGGAGAGATACATTTCCATAAAACAATATTCCTGTTCAAAAGGTCCATAAACGACATCAACAGTCCTCATCGCTAAACCCAACCATATTGAAGGTAATGTATTGGGTTTCTTCCTTGAATTCCTCGCC
>DNSU01000040.1:0-1909 GCA_003499585.1 Cyanobacteria bacterium UBA9579
CCTAGTTGACTGGTTTAGTAACGATAAATATATTATCGAAAAAGTAGCTTTTGATGATGGTACATATTTTTCATCAGACGACATTAACAAGATAATACAGGAAATGGCAACTTATTCAGCAAATAGTTTGGATATATCAGCTATGGAGACCACTACAGTTCAAAATGATCTGACACTGGTTAGTTCTTATTAGTAATTTAAAATGGTGAAGATTCTAGTCCAAAATGCAGTCTTGCGGTTGGCTGATCTATCTCTTTATTTGCTGTTAATCCAAAGCCCCAATCAACTCTGCCTGTAAGATATTTTGTCAGGCTTGCTCTTATGCCCATACCAACACTTGTTAACGTCTGGCTTGATCTGACATACCCTTCTGGAAATGCACCGGCTGTTTCTGCAAAGAAAGCACCCTGTATATTGTCTTTTATTTTTAATTTCCATACTTTCTCAGGTAAAAAGAATAGAGGAACCCTTAATTCACCACCAAATAAATATCCGTTATCTCCTGAGAGTATTCCTTCTGAATACCCACGAATTGAATAGGCACCGCCTATACCGTACTGTTCAGCCGATGGCAGGGGATCATCTGCAAATTGAGCTGCTGCTTTAAGGATTAATAAAGATCTCTTGCTAATTCTTTGCACCCTGATTAAACTGCCTGTATATTTAAAGAATTTTTCTTTACCTCCAAGTACATCCAGACCTGTATGAAAATCAGAATTATGTATCCATTGACCATATTTATCTCTTTCAACAGCATTTAGCGCAACAACAAGGGTTCTGATCTGTGTGGGATCGATTCCCAGCACTTCAGAAAATGATCTGCCATCTAAATATGTATTTATCTTTTTCGCATTAAATGATGCGCTTGTACTCAATGAAAATCTTCTCGTATCTACAATAGGCATTGATGCAAAGGCAGAATAAGTGGATGATTTACCTGTAATATTTAAAGGTTCTAAAATACCTTTAGTTATACCTATTCCGCCATAACCATATGCTCCGCCAACTCTTAATCCCGAATGACCAACGGGAATACTATAACTTGTTGATACAGAGTTGGTAGATCTTGATCTGCCGTATGATGCTGTTAGCTTGTCTCTAAAACCAAGAACACTGTCATGCCGAACATTGACTCCGCCTTTGAAAACCCCTACAGTGTCTCTTCCTGTATTATCAAATGAAAATCCTAAATGATAAGGATTACTTTCCTGAAGCTCTAAAATTATGTCTGATGTACCAAATTCCTCCCCTTTTCTTACTCTTGCCTTTAATTTGACATCATTTTTTCTATTAAAAGCCAAAATATCTTTTTGCATTTCAGGAAGATAAATTATATCTCCATCTTTTTGATGAATTGCACTTTTTATATAGCCAGCTCTCGTATGTTTATTGCCACTAACCTGTAGCCGACCTATTTTACCCTCTACAACTTTAATTATTACAGTATTATTCTGGACTTCCTGAGGAGGTAAATATGCAAGGGCAGTAAGAACACCATAATCATAATATGTGTTATTGATCTTCCCTACAACCTCTTTTAAGTCATCCAGGGTCAATTCTTTGTTTTCATACTCGGAAGTTATGGAGGTAATATCTTCATCCGTTAAGAGATAACTACCTTCTACTAAAATATGCTTTATAAAAATAGCCGATTCACCGCCTGATTCAACTTTACCTTCTATCTGCTTTTCAGGCGTAATGTTTGAAACAGGTTTGACATTTGGATCTTCGGTTAAATCATCATCTTTTGGTTGCTCTTCATTTTTAATAGATTCATTTATTTGTTCATCTAAGACAGCATCAGACCTAGGGGACGTAATAGCAGCTGCATCAGTATCCGTTGATGGCGTTATTGGAATAGGAGCAAGCTGCGCAAAAGCACATTTACCTGATAGTATAAATGCGTAAA
>DNSU01000040.1:1969-7531 GCA_003499585.1 Cyanobacteria bacterium UBA9579
AGTATAAATGCGTAAATAAAAATAATATAAATAAATATGAAATTAAGCTTATGTTTCAGCATTCTTAATTCTTATTTTGGCGTTAAGATCTTATTCGATAATGTCTTATCTGCCATTTTTTGTCAACAATTAATTAGTGTAAAGCGAATTAACACTCTACACTAATTATCATTTTATATTTAGTTTTAAGGTTATACCATTTTATATACTGATTAAAAGATCTTGTCTTTTGAGAAATTATCAGCATTTATGGCATTTTCAAAGTTAACCAGAGCAGAACCCCCTTGACTCTTTTGAAGTTCTCTGTCAAGAAGATCCATTGTATTTGCGGTTATAACTGTTCTTGATTGTTTTAACCTTTCTTTAATTACAGGATCAGAGGCAATAGCCTGAAGACCATGCCCTTCTTCTATGTGACTTATCTCATGCGCAAGAACAGAGGCTAATTCAGCTTCATTATCCAGTATGATTAAAATACCCTTTGTCATCAATATAAAGCCGCCTGGAGTAGCAAAAGCATTCACTTCATTAGAATCCAGAACAATGAATCGATATTTGATATCCGGCCTTTTAGAGACTTTTCTTGCTATTGATTCTCCAATATTACTTACATATTGGTTAACTAAAGGGTTCTTATAAGCTCCATATTTTCTGACCAGTGCTAATGTAGCTTGAAAGCCAATTTCTTGTTCTTCTTCAAGAGTAAATCCGTATTTTTTGCCCACTGCATCATACTTCTTGGTTTCTGCATAGACAGTTAAACTGGAAAAAAATACGCAAACCAGAAGTATGAGCAGGCTAAATTTTAGATTATTAGTTAGCATTTTGGACTATTGCCTTAATTTTTAGTATTGAATAAATATAATTGATAACTTATGTTAGGTGATTCACCTAATTTTTCACCTCAGGAGTGGCCATTTCAGTTGAGTCTTTGTATAGTTTATTTTTCACTTCTTTGGTTTCTTCTTTGAATTTTTCTGAATCATCAGCTTTTAAGCCAGCTTTTGCACCGCCAGCTACGCCCGCAGTTGATTCTCCAGCGTAATCAGTACCTTTTGCACCTTTATTTTTGTGTATTATTTTTTTGATTCTTTCTGCATTAGCAGGCTTTGTGTCAGTAAGGGCTGTTAAATTAGCGCCTAATACCAAGAAAACTGTTAGACTAATGATGAGCGTGAAAATTCTTGCTGATTTTGACATAGTTCTTCTCCTTTCGTTTTTAAACCTAAAACTTCGTATACCTTAACCGGTTGCTCTTTTCCTTTCACTTTAGTAGTATCTAAATATCTGGTATTAATCTTGTCTTTTACCAGTTCATAAGTATATTCACTTATCATTATCCGGGTATTATATTCTTTATTTAATCCTTCGATTCTTGAAGCCAGATTTACACCATCACCAATGATCGTATAATCCTTTATTTTGTCTGATCCAATATTTCCAACTGTTACTTCTGCTGTGTTTACTCCTATTCTAATATCAATTTCCTGTTTACCTTGCGACTTCCACTTTTCTCTAAGTCTTTGCAATTCTTCTGTCATATCTATTGCCGTTTTTACTGCAAGAAATGCATGATCTTCTATATCTAACGGAGCATTCCAGAATGCCATTATTGCATCACCTATAAATTTATCAAATGTTCCTTTATTTTTGAATATAATTTCTACCATTGCCGTAAAATATTCATTCAGCATTGATACAACTTCTTCAGGATTTGATGTTTCAGAAATATTTGTGAAGCCTTTAATATCAGTAAATAATATGGATAACATTCTTTTTGATCCACCAAGATTCAATTTTTTAGGATCACTTAATACTTCGGTCATTATCTGAGGGGAGAGATAATTTGATAAAGCATATCTGACTTTTAGTTTTTCACGGCCTTCAATGATGTAATAAACGGCTGATGAAATAGCAAAAGTTATGACTATTGTTGATTCAACATATACAATGTCCATCCATAAATTAAAATGAGTAAATGCAATTATTGTTGTCGCCAAATAAAGAATTGCCAGTAAAATTGGTGAAAGAACGCCAATAAATGAATTTCTAACTCCAAACACTGATAATCCGCTTAAAATTGCCACAAAAAGTATGATTAAATTCGTATGAGTAAAGCTTACTTTTGATAGAAAATCTTTTTGAAGAATATTGTCTATTACATTGGCGTGTAAAAATACTCCAGGTAATTCTTCAAGAAATGGATTTGATATAATGTCCCGAACTGTAGTAGAAGTACTTGCTACTCCAATTAAGATTATTTTATCTTTAAACAGTTCAGCAGGATCCCATCCTTCAAAGCTCAACTCAAAGTCTTCAGGGATTTTTTCAATATACTGCCACAATTCATTCGGGATATCTTCTTCATTTTTATATTGATTAATTTTATCTATTAACTGCTTAAATTCTACTATTGTTAGCCCACAAGCCTTACTGGCTTTTTCCAGACTTTCATAACTCTCTATGAATCTCCATGCAGACCATTGTTCGTATGTAGGAACAAATTCTTTTTGTTTATCGTATTTTCCATACCAATTAACTATCATTCTACCCTGCTCATCTAATGGAATCAGGGTATCACCTAATAAATAGCCTTTAGTCTTATAATTATATAAAGTATTAATGTTTAATAAGTCCATAGTAAGACCAAATGAAAGTCCCGGATAATAATCACCCTTATATTTATATACAGGAAACTGATATCTGATTATTCCATCTTCATTTGACCCAACGTGCACAGGGCCAATTCTCTTTGTAACGCTGGCTAATTCATAGAAAGGAATTTCATAAGCTACTTCCTTGCCTTTAGGCACAACTTCACTGGCATCTCTGGCAGTAATATCTACTGTATTCAAGGCAAATTTTTTCATGAATTTGTCTTTTTCTACAATCTGAATATCGTCCTGCAAGTTTTGACTAATAGGAATATATTTACCTGCAAGGTATGCATTTTTTGCATTTTTTATTGATTCTATAAATTTTTGATCAGATTGTAGATGATCTTTATCTCTATAACTAAAGAAAATATCGTAGAATATAGCTTTTGCTCCATACAAGTTTAAAAAATTGACAATTTTAGCATGTTCTTCTCTTTTCCAAGGCCAGCGTCCTATCGTAGCAACGCTTATATCGTCAATCCCGACTACAATTATATCTTTACTCGGTTGATTTCTGTATGAATGAAGCATTTTAAATCTGGCATCAACAGTTTTCAGCTCATACATATCAAGAAGACTTAAAAAATTGGCAAGAATTATTACTATAGCCACAATAAGTCCTATAGATAAACCAATTAGTATATTCGAGTTATTTTGCAGTAACTTTTTCATAATTTATTTCTTAATTGTGGACATAATCCAGTCGTAACGAGATTTATACAGATTTTGAGATTTTATCAGACCTTTTAATCTTAATTCATTTAATTCTTCATCGACTTTATCGATTCTAAGTGAAGTATCAGGGTGTCGGTATGTAAATACAGGATTTAGTTGAGCATTTGCTAATCTTCCGGTTAGACCGGATTGTTTTTCAAGTTGTTTAATTGTTACCAAGAAACCTTCAAGCCCTGCAGGGTGGTAGCCCAATCTATTTGCATTTATTACACCTAACATATCAGCCATAAATTCATTTTCTTCAGAATTATTTGTAGTTATTGAATCAACCAGCATTTCTCCGAATACGAAATCTATTAGGCTTGGATCAATACCAAAGGTTGACCTGTATGAACCTCCTATAATTCTATTATCTGCTAGTGAGGTATCAGAATTATTTGTACTGGAAGGGGTTTGTTTATTTGTTGCAGGCTGAACTGCTGTATTATCATTTGGTATAGGAGCAGAATCAGTAGTTGTAGTATCTGTATTATCTGTTAATGAATCATTTTCCACAGATATATTTGTATCAGGCGTTACCGTATTATCTGCAACCGGAACTATTCCAGTATTTATATCTGCAGAATCATCAAATGCAAGATCGAGTCCATCATCTATAGTGGTTTCAGGAACTGTAAATGTATCCTGTGAGATTGGTTGAACTATGTTTGTTAACGTAGATGTAGATGATGTCGGCGTTGATGAAGTAGAACCGGAATCTCCTACAGGTGAGGTTGGAGGTGGAGCTGTAACTACAGTGAGCTCTTGCTCGACATTTACAGTTGTACCATCATCTGAGGTGATATCTCCTGTATCTGTGTCTACTGTAGATGTGGTATTTGATAGAGGTACTTCATTAGTTGCTGTAGAAGTTGATGCTGCAGGTCCTGAATATACTTTTACTGTAGCTGCAGTCATACCTATAGGTATGCTAGTTAATGTTGTACTGTTTGTATAAGTATTTCCGTTTATTGCTATTGAGGTAAATTGATTTACATTATCTTTATTACCAATATGTATTGTACCTGAACCACCTGTTCTTGACCTGATAAGATCACCTGCTTTACTTGTATCTATAGTCATGGTTGTTGGGGTGGTTAATCCTGTCAAAGCACTTCTAAATGTAGCTGAAAATGGAGTTGTTTCAGATCCGTCAAAATATCCCAGGAAAACATCTGAATTTGTGGTTTGTAGTGTACTGTTATCTAATAATAATTTATTGGATAGTGTATATATGGCATTAGTAGCAGTAATGGTACTTCCTATAATATTATCTGTAACAATGCCTGAATTATTAGCATAATAATAGAAATTATTGCCAGCATTTAAGGTTGAGTTAGTGATTTGAGTATTATTGCTTTTTGAGAACAAGCTAATATTACCTGTAGCAGCGATATTAGAGTTTTGTAGAGTATTAACTCCATTTGAAGAAATACCAATATTTCCGGTATTTCCTGCAGTAGAAGTAACTGCATCTAAAGTTAAAGCTCCGGAATTAGCGCTAATTTCTATATTTCCAGTATTAGGATTAAAAGTAATATTTTGAAGGGTATTCGTGCCTGTTCCTGTAGAGTTAATAGATATTCCGTTTGAAGAAAGTGTTGTTGGTACTGATCCTGTTAAAGATAGATTCCCTGATGAATTAATATACGTAGCACCAGTAGATCTTAATGGAGTTCCTCCTGCTATACTAATGCTACTTCCTGATCTGGAATAAGTATTAAGAAGTGATTTAAAATCTGCAGCCAGAGTATCTACTTCAGAAACAGAAGCGCTTGTTATATTTCCAAGATGCATTGTACTGGCTGTAGCATTCAGATAACTTGGATTATCTAAGGATAATGAATTGAATGTTGAGTATATTTTACCAGCATTAAGTGTACTATTTGTGAATGTATGAACATTTCCATAAACATAATAATTATTTGTAGAGTTAAGAGCAGAATTAGTAGCTGTTATATTTCCTGATTGAGCATATAAACCCAGCAGGTTAGAAGCAGAAACAGTTGAGTTAGTAACATTAATATCTCCGCTTGAAGCTAATAATTTAAGAATAGCTCCTGAAATAGTATTGGATGTTAATGTTATTCCTGTACCTGCAATAGTATTATTTCCTGTAGCTGCAATGGTAGAATCCTGTATAGTAGCTACTCCTGCTGATGATAAATTGATATTGCCAGTAGCAGAAAGA
>DNSU01000063.1:0-2240 GCA_003499585.1 Cyanobacteria bacterium UBA9579
AAAAGAAAGAAAACCCGCAGTCATGACGGCTGCTGGTCACTTGATTATTTCAGTAATAGTAAGCACGCCATAACTCGCTACGCTCAAACAGATGGCTAATCCAATCCTTACAAAATCTTATCGTAAATCACTCTCAATTTGCGGTCAAAAAAATGATTATGGTGATGCAAAAGTCATTTCATTATTTGCCAGTAGCGTTAAATTGCAAGCTGTTTCTTTACAGACAATAAAATTAAAAGAAAAGTTAACAGCCAGAGAATTACTCGTAAAGCAACGTGTGGAGCTGATTAACAGTATAAAAAATCTCTATGCCATAAGAGGAGAAAAATTACCGTTTAATAGACTTAATACACAAAAAGCACAGAAATGGCTATCATCTCAAAATGATACTATTATTAAATCTTATGGGAGCATATTGAAAGAGCAAGCTGTAGCAATAAAACTTTTAGAAAATGAAATAGAAGAATTATTACCTCCAAAAGCTTTAAAGCTAACCGAATTAACTGGGGTAAGTTCGATAAGAGCTGCCGTTATCTATACTGAGCTGAAAGATAAAATTACAACAAGAGAATCTATGGCAAGTTATGCAGGTGTTGCCCCTGTTGAAAACTCAAGCGGAAAGAGTTTAAAGCACAGGAATAACAAAGGTGGTAATAGAATCTTAAATAGCGTGTTTTACCAGATTAGCTTAAATCAGAGTATAAATGATGAAATAGGCAGAAGTTATTATGAGAAAAAATTAAAAGAAGGTAAATCCAAGCGTCACGCTCGCAAATGCCTTGCTAGACAACTAGTTAATATCATTTGGAAAATACTTAAAAGTTAGTACTTTTTAAAAATCGGTAGAAATATCTACCCTACCTGCTTGTTTAATCCGCAGTTTGTTGTTAATAATTCACAGCATTTTCTTTAAGTATTTTAGCTGTGCATCCCCAACCATATCCAATCATCCCGGAATCTTTGGGATTACAATGAGAGCTTCCATCAGCATGTGTAAAATCTGCACCATCGTATATCCCAGCGGGATAAACTCCTTGTTTTGTTATCCACCACCCAAAAGCATCTCTTCCTACTTGATTCGGTCCTTTGCTTCCATTTGTGTCAATTATAATCCAACCACAAGTATAAAAAAGAGAAGTGTTATCACTTCGGCTATAATCAGTATTACAATTACCTGTATTATAATCCATTATTTCTATAGAAGCACCATCAGCTAAAACAGCTTTGATTGAAGTATTATCATCAACTATAATCCAGTTATTACCATTAAGATATTTATACATAACTCCCAGAGCAAAACATCCCTGTCCTGTTGCAGCTCCACAATCCTGTATCACGCTAAAATATGGTTTTAATTCATTCCAAGCAGCAACACTATTACTTGCAAAGACATTACAATTAGCCAGATTACCAATACATCCATTGTCAGCAGCATATCTTTTTACAACATTATCAAGAAGAGTCTGATATTTTTTAACTTTAACAACAGCATTCTGATGCTGGATATTCTGTATTAAAGCAGGAATACTAAGAGCGGCTACAACACCAATTATAGCCAGAGTTACTAGCACCTCTGCAAGTGTAAATGCTTTATTAGAATAATATTTTTTAAAAAACATAATTATATCTTTCGCAGTCAGTTTATATCATAGATAAAATAAATATATTCTAAAATATTTAGCTTAACAAATAACTTCGCCGCCAAAATAGGATTGAAGGGCTTTTGGTATTTTAATGGAGCCATCTTCCTGCTGATAATTTTCAAGAATAGCAGCAAATGTTCTTCCAACAGCAAGACCTGAACCATTAATAGTGTGCATAAATTCAGGTTTGCCTGTTGCTTTTGATCTATATTTCAGGTTTGCTCTTCTGGCCTGGAAGTCTCCAAAATTACTGCAGCTTGAGATTTCTCTGTAGCCTTCTGATGAAGGCAGCCATACTTCAAGGTCGTAGCATTTTTGTGCACTAAATCCTATATCTCCAGAGCAAAGCAATGCTGTTCTGTATGGAAGTTCTAATAATTCAAGAACTTTTTCAGCATTTCTTGTTAGTTTTTCGTGCTCTTCAGGGCTTGTTTCAGGGGTACAAAGTTTAACCAGCTCAACTTTATTAAACTGATGCTGTCTTATAAGTCCTCTGGTATCTTTACCTGCGGAGCCTGCTTCTCTTCTAAAACAAGGGGTATATGCAGTCATATAAAGAGGAAGATCTTCTTCTCTAAGAATTTCATTCATATAAAT
>DNSU01000063.1:2307-4511 GCA_003499585.1 Cyanobacteria bacterium UBA9579
CTTTCATTCATATAAATATTAGTCAAAGGAACTTCCGCTGTAGGGATAAGGTAAAGATCCTCATCTTCACACTTATACATATCTTCTCTAAACTTGGGAAGCTGCCCTGTTCCTGTCATAGATGCGGCATTTACAAGAAAAGGCGGTAATATTTCAGTATATCCGTGTTCCCTTGTATGCAAGTCAAGGAAAAAGTTTATAATAGCTCTTTCAAGTCTTGCTCCAGCCCCTTTGTAAATGGTAAATCTTGATTCAGCTATTTTTACTCCACGTTCAAAATCAATAATTCCAAGGTCGAGTCCTATTTCCCAGTGAGGTTTAACTCTGAATGGTGGTTGTGGAACTTCTCCCACGGTTTTCACAATAGCATTTTCTTTTTCACAAACTCCAACCGGAATTTCTTCAGCAGGCAGGTTAGGAATTCCAAGAAGCATATCTCTTTGAGATTCATTAAGTTCTGCTTCTAAAACTTCTAATTGTTTTACTTCTTCACCGAGTTTTCTTACATGTTCTTGAAGTTCAGTTGCATCCTGGCCAGCTTTTTTAAGAGTTCCAACTTCCTGAGAAAGCTTTTTTCTTTCAGCTCTAAGGTTATCAGCTTTAGATTGAACTTCTCTTCTCTGTTTATCTATATCGATTATGCTGTCTATTGATAATTCTGAATTACGTCTTTTTAAAAGTTCATTAACTTTATCGGGATTTTCTCTAATAAGTTTTATATCTAGCATATTTAACTCTTTCTACCCTTTTTATCAATTTTTTTCTTACCATACAATTATAGTATAAACTTAACAAACTTTACCTATGTGTGAATCAGCTTTATGATTTTATCAGAAAATAAAATATCTGAAAGAAATAAATGGCTAAGATATTAAACAATTTTTACGATTATTTATCTGAATATATTGAATATTTATTTATTGAAAGAGGTCTTGCTAACAATACTGAACAGGCTTACAGAAGAGATTTGACCTCTTTTATTGGATTTCTCGAGAAAAATGATATTGGTGATTTTGAAGCTATAACTCGCTCAACGGTTAATTCTTATATTAGAGAAATGAGAAATCAGGGTTATGCTCCAACCAGTATAACCAGAAAGATAGCTTCTTTAAGGGGCTGGTTTAAGTGGATGATATCACAGGAATTAATTAATCACGATCCCACACTTACACTTGAACAACCGAAATTAAGCAGACATTTGCCCAAAGTTTTAACTGTAAATGAGATTAGTCATATCTTGTCCCAGAATCTCACGAGTATAGATAAAGCCATATTTGAATTGTTGTATGCTGCCGGTTTGCGTGTATCAGAACTGGTTAGTTTAACTCTTTCCAATATAAATCTTGAGCAGGACTATGTTAGATGCTTTGGAAAAGGGTCAAAAGAGAGACTTGTTCCTATTGGTGAAGAAGCTAAAATAGCAATAAATTCATATTTAAAAGAGAGAAATTTTATTGTTAGAAAATATAACTTAAACACTAATACATTTTTTCTTTCAGAAAATGGACAAAGAATTACCAGGCAGGAAGTATATAACATAATAAAAAATCTGGGAAAACATGTTAATAAACATATAACACCGCACACAGTAAGGCATAGTTTTGCTACTCATTTGCTTGAAAATGGTGCAGATTTAAGAGTTGTTCAAGAGCTTCTGGGGCATAGCGATGTTTCTACAACACAACTTTATACACATGTAAGCAAAAAGAGATTAAAAGAAGTTTATTTTAATATAATTAACGAATAAACCAATTTATATAATTGATAAAAAACATTATTTTAAACTTTTTTTATTAAAACTATAACTTTAGTATATTGTATACCATTATAAAAAGAGTTATACTAATAATGAGAGTTTAAATAACAATAAAGAACATAAAGGCCGGAAGCTATGATGTGGCAAAGGTATAAATTAAAAGTTTTGACATGTTTTGTTATTCTCTTAACAGTTATCATTACAGGGTGTAGCACCCATACACCCTCGATAGTAAACACACAAACCTTAGAGAAAAGAGAAATATTTGATGAGCCAGAAACCAGACCTAATCATGAGATGATTAAGTTAAATAATGGTGTAGTAATTTATAGAGACAGATCCAGTTCCAAAAAATCATCTTCAGATTCTCAAGCAGCGTCAGTTCATTTTAATTTTGGTCCAAAAGAATTAGATTTTGATCACAATCCGGTTTTTAAAAAATAAAATC
>DNSU01000063.1:4613-4771 GCA_003499585.1 Cyanobacteria bacterium UBA9579
GGGCTTTTTTGTGTCCTTAATTGTTTGTAAAAATTTAAAAACATATAATTTTTTTATAGAGCTTTTTTATCAAAAAAGCGTATACTATTATATATAGCGGTCTGGAGAATTTAAACTATGAATGTAAAGCAAGGGATACTTGAAAATACTATTTTAAA
>DNSU01000063.1:4827-4949 GCA_003499585.1 Cyanobacteria bacterium UBA9579
ATACTTGAAAATACTATTTTAAATGCTCTCTGGAGTTTAGAAGAAAATTATCATGATGAAATATATGTTACTAATATCCAGTTTAAAATAAACGTAAACGGTAAAAACTGGGCATACACAAC
>DNSU01000063.1:5037-5204 GCA_003499585.1 Cyanobacteria bacterium UBA9579
GTGAAAACAGTTTTAGACCGTTTGGTTGAAAAAAAGATTGTTAACAGAATTAAACAGGGTAAAAAATATTGTTACAGATCAAAAATTTCAAGAAAACTTGCAGGCGAGGAATCTATTAAAAAGCTGTTAAAGCAATATTATAACGATGATTTTGATGAATTTTTAAA
>DNSU01000063.1:5263-5405 GCA_003499585.1 Cyanobacteria bacterium UBA9579
GATGATTTTGATGAATTTTTAAATGCAGTTAAAAAAATTCAGAATGAAGAATTACTTGTAACAGCAAAATAGTTGCTTTTTTCCCATAATATTTCCAATTAAAATATATTTATTAGTGATAATATAAGAGCCTGTCTGGTTA
>DNSU01000072.1 GCA_003499585.1 Cyanobacteria bacterium UBA9579
TTGCGCACCCTACTCCTCGAAAAATCTGTCTTATATTTATATGAGGTTAAGCATTAGTACTTGTTAAGGAGAGGCAAATGTCAGAAACAGTAAATCAATCAGTAATGCCATATACGGCAAAAATTAATGATAAGAATCATCTTGAAATAGGTGGATGTGATACGGTTGAGCTACTTGAAAAGTATGGTAGTCCACTGTATGTATTTGATGAAGACACAATCAGAAAAAGCTGCAGAGGATATAAAGACGCTTTTTCTTCATATAAAAATAGCTTAATGCTTTACGCTTCAAAGGCATTTATGGTAAAGGCAATGTGCTGCATTATGAAAGAAGAAGGTTTCGGACTTGATGTTGTGTCAGGTGGGGAGATTTACACTGCTGTTAGTGCGGGTTTTCCTATGGAGAAAGTTTTCTTTAATGGGAATAATAAAACCATAGATGAACTTGATTATGCTCTTGAATCTGGTGTTGGCAGAATTACGGTAGACAATTTTCTTGAATTGGCTTTATTAGATAACCTTGCTAAATCAAAAGGCCGTACAGTTGATATTTTGCTTAGAATTACTCCGGGAATTGAATGTCATACTCACGAATATATTCAAACTGGTCATCTTGACAGTAAATTCGGTTTTGATTTATCACAACTCGATGAGGCGATTGAGTTAATGCAAGAACAGTATTCGAATCTTGCATTAAAAGGTTTACACGCTCATATTGGCTCTCAAATATTTGAAACTCAGGTTTACTATGATGTAGTAGATGTTGTTCTTGGTCAGTTTGCGTATATTAGAGATAAATATGGCATAATTCTTGAAGATATGAATATAGGTGGTGGATTAGGTATTAAATATATTGAAAGTGATGATCCCCCATCAATGGAAGAAATTGCTAAAGTTATTATTCAGTCAGCTAATGAAAATTTAGCTAAATATAACTTGCCAGAACCCAGATTAATTATAGAACCGGGTAGAAGTATTTCTGGAACAGCAGGTACAACCTTATATACAGTAGGGAGTTCAAAGCAAGTTCCTGAAGGTAAAAAATATATTTCTGTTGATGGCGGTATGGCTGATAATCCTCGACCTGCAATGTATCAGGCTGAATATCATGCCGTAGTTGCTAATAAAGTTAATTCTGAAGAAAAAGAAACCGTTACTATTTCTGGCAGATTCTGCGAGTCTGGAGATGTTTTAATAGAAAATATTAAACTACCTGTAACTGAGCCGGGTGATATTATATGTATTTTTGCAACAGGGGCGTATAATTACTCTATGTCCAGTAACTACAACAGAGTTCCACGACCTGAAGCAATTTTAGTTCATAATTGCACATCAGATGTTATAATAAAAAGAGAAACCTATGAAGATTTAGTATCTTTCGATATGGTTCCTGAAAGGTTATTCTGCCAACTTTAGAGGATATACTATATTGCTTGGCCACTTGGAAAAAGTGAGACAACATCCGTTCATGGAGTTCTTATTGACCATGAATCCTCTTGATGTGTTCGAATTAGTTATCATTGTATTCTTTATATTTATGTTTGGGCTTGCTGCTTATAGATGGTACAAGCATATTAAAGGAACTCCGACTGAGCGGCTCTTGAATGGTGCTTTATTAGTACTATTTGCATTATTAATCAGTAAAATATTTAATCTTCAAATTCTTGGCAGACTTCTTGAAAGTGTCGTTAGCATAATAGTATTCGGGTTAATTGTTATATTTCAGCCTGAATTAAGAAGATTGCTCGGATATCTGGGTCAACCGGGTATTTTGAGTAAAAATATCTTTGCATTTGGTACTGAAACTGAAGTTAAAAGTATTATTAGTGAGATTACTGAAACTGTAAAACATCTTAGTAAATCACATATTGGTGCACTTATAGTTATCCAGAATACTCCCGGCTTTGAAAATTATATCGAAGTTGGCACTAAAATAGATGCTAAAGTAAGTACAGAATTATTATTAACTATATTTCACCCCAATACACCACTTCATGATGGCGCTGTGGTGGTAAACGGAGATAGAATTGTGGCAGCGGGCGTATTATTACCGTTGACAGAAGATCCGACTTTAAGCTGGAAATTTGGCACAAGACACAGAGCTGCTATCGGAATGTCAGAAGTTTCTGATGCTGCTTGTATAGTTGTCTCAGAAGAAACAGGTGAAATGTCTCTTGCTCAGGGTGGATTGTTGACAAAATTCAGCTCGGCTGAAGACTTAAAAACAGAGCTGGATTTCTTATACGGTTTTGCAGAAACAAGCGGTGAAAAAGTAAAAGAACGCAATAAATTTGCTTTTACCTCAATTTTTACAAGAAAAGCTTTATAAATCCTGCTTAAATTTTATGTAAAAATTTGAACAGACAGCTGATGAGAAAATTCTTTTATTATTAGATCCTGTTTTGGAAAAAAGGATCTAATGTAATGTGTCAAAAAAAGCTTATTCATATTGGTACATCAGGTTGGCATTATAAGCATTGGTTGGGAGCATTTTATCCTGTAAATTTTGCTGAAAAAAATTATCTTAAATATTACTCAGCCCATTTTTGTACAGTTGAGGTAAACAACAGTTTTTATCATTTACCACAAGAAAACACTATTATTCAATGGAAAGATACTGTTCCAGAAGACTTTATTTTTGCGGTTAAAGCAAGCAGGTTTATTACACATATGAAAAAGCTTATCGATCCTGAAAAATCCATAGCGCTTTTTTTTGAAAGAATTAAGGCCTTTGATAATAAACTTGGACCAATACTTTTTCAATTACCGCCACGTTTTGGGTTTAATCAGGAAAGATTAAGATCCTTTCTTAAAGCCCTTCCTGAAGGATATAAATATGTGCTTGAATTCCGTGATCCAAGCTGGTTTAATTCTCAAGCTTACGATTTAATGAAAGAATATAATGTAGCATTTTGTATTTACAAGTTGGGTAATTTTCAATCACCAGGGGAAATCACATCTGACTTTATATATATAAGGTATCATGGCTCTGTTGCTCTTGGGGCAGGGTTATATAATAAAGAAGAGATAATCCGATTTGCAAATGATATTAAAGGTTATTTGGAGCAGGGAAAAGAAGTATTCGCATATTTTAACAATGATCAGGCAGGATTTGCAGTCCAAAATGCTATAGAACTTAATCAAATATTAAATAACTTGGATTCTAAATGATTTTTCTAGTGTCACGCTGAAGCATTAAACAATGCAATAGTTATAATCTAGGGTGTTCAGCATCTTGCCAGCATGCCATATTAGATAGATCCTGAACATCCACGCTTAGTATTATAATTCAATGTCTTATGCTTCAGGATGACATTGCGGTATATTGTTGGAATAATTAATGATATGTGAATGTGGCTTGCCACTGACAATACGGGGTGTTATTCAGCTTCTTTGTACTCATATCCTTTTACAAAGTTTATTGCTTCTTCTTTTGTGGTTATATCCCCTGAAATCTGAGCTTCTTTAAGGGCTTTTATTACTCTTCCTATTTCCGGTCCTCTTGGTAAATTTAGCATTTTCATTACTTCATGCCCGCTAAGTAGCTTTGGAAGAGCTTCTTGGGTTTCTAACGATTCTTTATATTTAGCTAAAAGCCAATACAGACCTTTAATATTATTATTAACAATATCTTCACTAATTTCAGGGCCTCTTGCACTTAATCTGTCAGCCATAGCAAGCAGAATAACTTCCGGAGTTTCTTCCCCAATTTTTCTAAACATCCTAAAAATTGCTTTTTCCGTGGCTTCTTCATCCTGTTTTAGAATTTGAGATGGATACAGATGATATCTTATTATTTTAGTCATATATTTTATTGCATTTTTGCTGAATCTTAGACGTTTTAAGACCTCTACAACCTGATCTGCTCCGATTTCTTCATGTTTAATAAACCTGTGCCTGCCTAATTCATCAATCTGCCATGTGGAAGGCTTGCCAAAATCATGAAAAAGCCCTGCAATTTTGAATAAGGAAATGAGTTCAATATTAGCAGCAGGTTTTTGATTTAGCCTTTCTCTGACCCATTGCGGCATATCATGAATGTTATTTTCAATTTGTCTTACCGTTTCTATTGAATGATCAAGAAGCCCTAAATGATGATGCAAATTAGGCGGGATTTTTCTTTGAATGCTCATTTCCGGCAATATTTCATCCAGAAGTTCAATATCTTTCATTAAATACAGGTTTCGAGCTGTATGATGAGATTCAAAAAGCTTGGTCAGTTCCAGATTTATTCTTTCAACTGAAACTCTATTTATCAGGGATTTATGGGTTTTGATATAATCCAGAGTCTTATTTTCTATTTGAAAATTAAGCTGCGCTGCAAACCTGAATGCTCTTAGCAACCTGAGAGGATCATCTATAAGATTTTGCTCTGATATTGCTCTAACAACTCTATTATTTAAATCAGCCATTCCATTATGCGGGTCAATAAGACCTGAGGTTTTTCCATCTATTCTGAATCCTATAGCATTTATCGTATAATCTCTTCTTTCCAGGTCTTCATAAATATTCTGTCCAACACACCCCGCAAAATCAAGGGTATATTTTTTATCAGGCATTATAACTCTGGCTATGTCAAAATCTTTGTCTAAAACAACATAGTAACCATTGAAAAATTCAGCAGCTTTTTTAGCAAATTCAACTGCTTTTTCTCCTATAATGGCATAATCTTTATCGTAGCAGGGGCGATCCAGAATTAAATCGCGAATATAACCGCCGACAAGATATAACTGTGTCCCTTTTGCGCACAGGCTTACAAGAATTTTATTGATGGCTTCATTTTCTATATTATTGATATCAGAGTTCATATTCATAAATAATGTCCGAAATTGCAGTTATTGAGGCTGTTTCAGCTCTTAATATAAGATTGCCAAGACTTACAGTAGCTATATTTTTTGATTTGAATAGTTCTAATTCTTTATCATCCCAGCCACCTTCAGGGCCAATAATAACCAGTATCCTAGAATTCTTTGTGATGTTTTCCTTATGCTGTGACAGGAATTCTTTAATTAAATATTGTGCTTCTTTTTCTGCACAAACAAGCTTAACATCAAAATTATTTAATTCAATTAACTCGTTTATGCTAATAATCCGGCTAATTTTCGGGATGTTGCTTCGTTGGCATTGTTTTGCAGATTCGCAGGCAATCTTTTCCCATCTTTGTATTTTCTGCTCTTTATCCCTTTCTGATACCAGCTTAACAACAGTATTCCTGCTTATAACAGGGATAATAGTACTCGCTCCTAGCTCGGTTGCTTTTTGTATTACGATATCCTGCTTTTGTGATTTCAGGATACTTTGAGCCAGAGTTATGTCTATAGTTAGTTTTCGAGTATGTTCATATTTGTCTAAAATCAGGGTTTCTATTAAATCAGGTTTGATTTCAGAAATTTCGACCTCATATATGTATGACTCAGCCTGAGTCAGGATAAGTTTATCACCTTTTTTAAACCTTAAAACATTTGCTATATGATTAATATCATTTCTGGAAGTGATTAAGACTTTATTTTCAGTAACATTTTCATTGGATATAAAGAACTGTGGCATGGGCTTGTTTCCTCTAATTTTCAGACTAAAGTTGTATTGTCTGTAACTAAGTAAAATCAATATTATCCAGTTTATTACAAAAACAGCTTCTCCTCCATAAGTATGATAAATATAAAACTTGCTAAAGTTTTTTTTAGCTGAACCGATATTAAAAATAGAGAGAGTGAAAAACAACTAAATAAGTAAAAGGGAGAATCTCAGTAAAGCTATCTTATTGATAGTGAGGATTTCCGGGAGGGTTTAATATGAAAGTTTTTACAGATTTTTAACTTAACAGTTTTTAAGCTTTACTTAATGCAAGTCAATTGATTTATGGATAAGTCAAACGACTAGATGTAAAAGATTTAAAAGCAAATTACCTTTATAAATCCAGGAAGGGTTTAGTCAAGGGTAATCAGATAACCAAAGTATGAAATGATTAGAATCAACTAATTATTGCAGGGACTTTTTTTTCAAAATTCTGAAATTAAGACAGTATTACTGCCGCTAGTTTG
>DNSU01000135.1:0-2088 GCA_003499585.1 Cyanobacteria bacterium UBA9579
TTAAAATTGGCTCAATCTCTTCTTCTTTTGTGACTCTAAAGCCTTTTGCTCCATAAGCTTCAGCTAATCTTACATAATCAGGTCCAGATATGCAGGATTGTGAATAATGTTTGTCAAAAAGCCTTTGTTGCCACTGTCTTACCATGCCAAGGTAACCGTTATTTATAATGCATACTTTGACAGGTATATTGTATTCAACACAGGTTGCTAATTCCTGAATATTCATCTGAATACTGCCGTCACCTGCTATATCTATAACGAGTTTATCAGGGCAGGCAATCTGAGCGCCCATAGCAGCAGGAAATCCAAAGCCCATAGTTCCTAGACCACCGGAACTTACAAATCTGCGAGGCTTATTAAATTTGTATAACAATGCTGTCCACATTTGATGCTGCCCAACTTCAGTGGCAATAACAGGATCCATATCTCTTGTTACTTCATAAATTTTTTCTATAACAGTCTGAGGTTTTAAGTTATCAGAATCTGTACAGGGCATGCATCTTTTGTCTCTTAAATCATTGATTTTATTTATCCATTGCTGTCTTTTTTCATATGTTTTTTTAGCTTCTTCTTCATCAAGCATATTTAACATATCCTGCAATACATTTTTAGTGTGTCCGACTATTGGAATGTCTACAGGAACGTTTTTGCTTATCGAACAGGGATCTATATCAACATGTATAATTTTAGCCTCACTGCAGAATTTCTTAAGATTTCCGGTGATTCTATCGCTAAATCTCGTACCTACGGCAAACAATACATCACAATTTGAAACGGCAATGTTTGCCCAATAATTGCCGTGCATGCCAAGCATGCCAAGTGAGAGCTCATGAGTTCCCGGAATTGAGCCCATGCCCATTAAGGTATTTGCTACCGGCACTTTTAATGCTTTAGCAAGTTTAAATAATTCTTCACTGGCTTCACCGGTGATTACACCGCCGCCACCTATTATGACAGGTCTTTCAGCATTATAAAGATGCTTTAAAGCTTTGCCTATTTGTAAGGAATGCCCGACATAAGTAGGATTGTACCCTGGCAAATGTATTTTTTCAGGGTAATTAAACTCTGTTTTATCGACTAAAATATCTTTAGGTAAATCAACCACTACAGGGCCAGGTTTTCCAGTTGTAGCAATATGAAAAGCTTCCTTGATAACTCTTGGTAAATCTTTTACATCTTTTACAAGATAATTATGCTTACAGCAGGGTCTGGTTATACCTACTATATCTGATTCCTGAAAGGCATCGTTTCCGATTAAGTTTGATGAAACCTGACCGGTAAATACTACTATAGGGTAATTATCATAATAAGCATTTGCTATACCAGTTACCGCATTACAAGCTCCAGGTCCTGAGGTTACCAGTGCGACGCCCGGCTTTCCTGAGACCCTTGCGTACCCTTCTGCAGCGTGTATAGCACCTTGTTCATGACGAACAAGATAATGTTTTATTTCTTTGCAGTTATATAATTCGTCATAAACTGATAATATTACTCCGCCAGGATAACCGAATATATCTGTGACGCCTTCTTCTTTAAGGGATTCTATGAATATTTGAGCTCCTGATAATACCTTAACTTCTTTTTCTGTATTAATCGATGTCTTAGTCATTACATCCTCCAGCGTATAAAAATAGGATAAGACAATTAACTGTCTAAATTTGCCTCATAATCTTAATAACAAGTTCTAATAATCACTAGTTTTATTTTCAAAAATAACTCAAAAAGTAGATTATTAAAATGAATCCTAGCACAAAATTTAGTATTTATTCAAGAAAAAGAATACATCATAAGTAAAACAGTAACATAAATTTGGAAAACGCTTGGCATGAAGTATTAATAATCAAAAATTGTGAGTAAAAACATGATAAAAATCATTAACTCAGTTTATAGTTTTTTTAGGTTTAAAATTCGATGATATCTCTATATAAGACTTATTTAATCAAATTGCTCTTAGATTATTTGATAATTTCATATATATAAAATTTAAAAATAAATTGAAGCACAACACTTTTATGGTATAGTTTTTTGTAGATATTTTGAGGAAGATATATTTATACATTGACTCCTAATTACTGTAACCTGAATCGG
>DNSU01000135.1:2165-5195 GCA_003499585.1 Cyanobacteria bacterium UBA9579
CATTACGACGCGAGAAAAACAGTCTAATGAAACAGATAATAAACATCATAATAGTGTAAATGAATTCTTAAGTCAGAATAATACCAAAGATTCTGTGAATATCATTGATAGTCTTAGAAAATCCTTTTTAAACGCACAGGAAAAAGAAAATATTTTTACCCAGAACTCGGGTTTAAATATATTTGTAAGTAATATTATTGATGATAAACAAGATATTATTGATAATTTATCAAAAATTCTTGATGAAAAACTTGATAATATTGATGGGAAATTATATAAAATAGATGAAATTATTGAAAAATTTGCTAAATGTAAAACAGAAAATGAAAAACTAAAGATGAAGGTGTCTGATTTAAGGGATGAAAATTCTGTTTTAAAAAGTGAAATTAAAAAATTTAGTAAATTAGCTTTTGGCATATTCTTTAGAAAAATTGAATTCTAATTTTTGCAAATTTCCTAATAATAATGGTTTTAAGCTTTTTTATTATTACAAGGTTAATAAGTTAGTGATCTCAACTTAAAAAAAATATCTTCATGAAAATACATTTATAAATTAGAATAGTAAATAATGTTCTTATTGAAAAAATTTTATTTCTCAATAAGAAGGAAATGTAAATAAAAAGAGGGCATAAAATGGGACAACATACAGAAGTTAGAGCAAGCCATATACTGGTTAAAACTCAGGAAGAAGCACAGAAAATCAGAGAAGAGATTCTTAACGGTAAAGACTTTGGCCATGTGGCAAGAAAAAATTCAAAATGTCCATCAGGGTATCAGGGTGGTGATCTTGGATTCTTTAAAAAAGGTGCAATGGTAGCAGAATTTGAAACAGCTGCATTTTCATTATCTCCTAATGAAGTTTCTGAACCTGTTCAAACACAGTTTGGCTGGCATTTAATAATGGTTACTGATCAAAAATAAAGTTATTGTAATTTTTGCAATAACAAGAAACCCTATTTCTTTATAGTGAATAGGGTTTCTTGTTATTAAATTAGTTAATAATCTTGATAGTTAGCATTTTAAAATTGTTAATATTTTATTCAAAACAATTTTAATCTAGATATAAATATGATATAATATGTAAATAACATTATTATTTTATTTAATGAATCGGCTGCCTTACCAAAATTAAAAATTATTCCCTGCTAAAAAAGGAGTAAATTGTATGGACTCACCTATTTCCGGCGTGAGTTATTCTGATAATACTCTAATCAGAAATGCTGTTGCTAACCAGCAACAAGTGACTTTTAATGAACCTGAACAAGGCATGAAATCTTTGTCTACAGAAAAATTCTCTAATCCTGTAGATTATATGTCTATATCTGCGCATGGCAAAAAATTGAATGAATACTATAAAAGTCTCGATAATGATTCCGCAATTTCAGGACTGCGTCATGCTTCGTCTCATTTTGCGACAAATAATGATGGGGCTTTATTTGATAATTTTATGAAAATGGCTGAAGAATTTAATACTGAAGCTAAATCAGAAAATGCCAGCTATTTTGAGAAAACATTTAGTGAAGTAAAAGAGATTAAAGACAAAAACTTAAACTCGGATAAATGGCTCGATACTGTTGCCACTATTGATGATATAGATGATCAAAAGAGTTTTATTGATATTACAGAAAATATAACCAATCAGGATGAACCTGATGCTAAATTGCAAAAAGAAGTTTTTAACAAATTATTACAAACTGCAAATGCAGTGATAAATACATCATCAGAACCCGGAAAATTGTCAGAGTTCTTTTCGACAATTTCTGATAAAAGAGATTTATCTGAGATAAAGGCTGCTATTGAAAATTATAATTATAATATGATTAACCCAAGATAAAAACATTTATTTTTAATAAAAAAACTATTTTTATGGTTACCACTTTGATTTTAATATGGTAATCTAATATCTATGACTTGGGTAAGAAATAAAAATTTTATAAAATATATAATTAGTTTTGTGATATTGCTTATGTCAATATGGACTTACAGTAATGTTGCAGTTTTTGCACAGACTGCGGTGGTTACGTGCGGGTCCCCGACTGTTACTTTAGTTTCTCCAAGACACACTTTTAAATGGAGTTGTAATGCTGCAGTGTCCGGGCTTAGGTCGCAGGGCAGGTATACATATGATTTGTATATAAGAACTCTTGATTACATAACTAATTGGGGTAGTGGCAATGGAAGTAATATAACTTATACAACTCCTGAAAACAGGTTTAAAGTTTTAGGGCCAACTCAAGGAGCAACTCCAGCTGATATTAGTACAGCAAATCCAGGAATAAAAGTATCTGCGCTGGCAAAGACCGAAACTACTGCAAGTATAGACTTTGAGCTGCATTATGTAACTTATGATGCAGACTATGGTGGAACTACTTATAATCAGCCTTTTCAAACATTAATTCATGATATTGATGCGGGTAACTACATTTCTAATACTCAGCCTCCTGTGACTTTTACTGTTGAAGATGTTGAAAGTATTATTATCAGTACACCACCTTCTGCAACTGTTCCGACAGGATTTAATCTGGGACAAGATTATGATTCCAACACCTTTACAGCAACAGTAAAAGCTAATAATAACTGGACATTACAAACTTTATTAACTGGTAATTTAACATATAACAGCTATAATATTCCTGTATCATCTAACTATTTTAGAGCTAGTGGAGCCGGTTTTACCAATCTTGCCCCGGCTAAAACACAATTTGGCACGGCAAATACTTATTATAATGTTGCTCAGGGTACTCATACAGGATCTAGTGATGGTATAAATTTAACTAGCGGCATAGATGTATTAATGACATATACTGTTCGCACGACCAGCCTATTTGCTCCGGCTCCTTATACCACTACCACTACTCTTAATGTAACTACACCATAGTTTTGGATTAAAGTATCTGCATTATATTTCTGTCATCTTGAACGAAACGAGGAATGACGGGACAGAATCCCATTTGCTTTAATCATCAATAATAAGAAACAATGAAAAAGTTCTTACGTATAATTGTCATCGCGAGGAGCAGCAAGGCTGCG
>DNSU01000135.1:5300-8670 GCA_003499585.1 Cyanobacteria bacterium UBA9579
GATCCAAAATTATAATTCTATAGATTGCCGTGCTCCCGTTGCCATCAACAACAATAAGGCTATTATTGGAATGATTGAGGGCTAATGATAGTACGAAGTACCTCGCAATGACAGTTAGAAAATAAGGAAAAATTTTTTATTATCTCCTTAAGAACAATCACACAAAAGTGTTATGTGAATTTAAACTTTCTTAATACTTTATTTTTTGCTATTCGCAGATCTTTAGTCGTGCGGTAAAACTGAATTACTATATGAAATATTTTAGTAATATAAAAAAATGTAGTTAATAAAAATACATCTATATGATTTTTTATAAGTAATACTTATTAATATTGTTTGACTAATATAAATTATAATTTTATAATTAATATCATATAAAAAAGTGTTTAATGGGTAAGACAGAAGAATATAGAGTGGAGAATAGTTTTATGAAGAAGAAAATTTTTGGAATTGCACTAATGTTGTGCATGTTGGCATCAGCAGCGCCTAAGGCATTTGCTATTGCTGATTCAGAAACCTATACCGTAACAGTATCGGCTACAAATAGTATAGTCCTAGCTGCAAGCGCAACTGACTTTGGAAGTATTGCACCTGGTGGCGCTAATAATACATCGTCAAATGTTATAACCGTTGGTGATGGAGTTGTTGCTACAAGTACATCATATATACAGTCAAATGATGCAACAGCACCCGCTAAGCAGTACACCCTGACATTCGCAGGTAGTGGGACTGAGACAGTAGCAGTTGCCGATAATGCTGGTACAAATGCCACATTAACTGTTGCTAATGCTGCTGCTACTTCAGATGTAGTTTTCTTTTTAACAGATGGTGCTGCATCACCGACAACATATCCTATGTTAGGTGACCCTGCTGGTACAGAAGTAGCTTTTGATGTGTTAGATGCGACAACATTAAATATTGCAGCAGCATCAAGTGTGCCTTTTGATGCTACCACTAAAAAAGCTCCTTTAAGCATGAAAATAGACCTTAAAGAAGATTCAGTAACCATGGCTGATGCTGATGCAACTTTAGGTTTTGTTATGACATTTACTTGCGTAGGGCTATAAAAATTTAATAGGTTATCAATCAAGTTGAATCTTATATTGTCTTTTTTAGTATGTGTTATATAATTAGCATAGACTAAGCTTATAAAGATTCAACTTGATTTTTTAAAAGGAAAATGGTTAGAAGGTTGATTATTAAAAATGAATAAACGCATTTTAGTATTGTTTACCTTGGTTATATTTACATTGGTGACTTCTTTTGCTTCTCATAAGGCTTTTGCTCAATTTAGCAGCGGAGTATTGGTTTATCCAAATGTAATAGAGCTGGATTTTACTAATAATAAGAAATTTGTTTCTCAGGTTATACAAGTTGAAAATCCTACTAGCGAACCTTTTAGGATAAGAGCGTATGTAGAAGGTTGGGATTTAAACGAATATGGAGGAATATTATTCCTCGATCAGCCTGATAAGCATTCTTTAAATGAATATATTAAATTTAATCCAAAAGAATTTGATGTGGCTCCTGGTCAAAGACAAATGATAAGGCTAACTGCCAAACTGCCTGAAGGAGTTGACGGGGAATTTAGAAGTATTATATTCTTTGAGACAGTTAACCAGAAACAGGAAATCCTAAAACAAAGCAAAGGTAAAATTAACCTAAATGTCAGCTTCAAAACCAGATATGGCGTAGCAGTCTATGCTTATAAAGGTAATGTTACCAGAAATGCTGCTTTACAGGATTTAAAATATGAAAAAGTAGAAAATAAAAATTATTTAGTGGCTACTTTAAAGAATGATGGCAATATACACTGTAATGTTGAAGGTGAATTAGTTTTAAATTCTAAAACAGGTTCAGAACCGATTACTACTCCAATCGCAAGATATACAATACTGCCCGGTGCTCAGAAATACAAAATCCCACTGCCTGAAAATTATTTAAATAACGGTAATTATACTGCTTTATTAAAGTTAAAATATAAAACCGAAGAAGAAAAAATTAACTTTATAGAAGCAAAGACAAGTTTTGACTATAAAGCAACTCATTCTGCTACAAAGCAGGAATTAAGACAAAAAAATGTATCCGGAGAAATTCAAAAGACACCTGATAATGTAGCAGTTCCAACAACTAAAGATGGTAAATTAATCCCTGTAGATTTTGATACAGAAATAAAATTAAACGACTAGTGTTTGGGGTACGTCAATAAAAGTTAAAGTCTTTTTATGATTAATATTTTAAAAATATTAAAAAATAAACTGTTATTTTGGTTTATTAGTCCAGGATTTTCAGTTTATTTTGTTTTTTATATCGTATTGTTATTAGTTAATAGCAATATGGTTTATGCTAAAGACAACAAAAACCCTGTTGATATACTTAATGCTCGAATTAAACAAAGGGCGGTGAGTGATAAAATACCTGTGTATAGCTATGGGCAATGCACAATTGGTAACTGTTCGCCATATACTGTTCCTGCTCTTGAAAAAATTCCTGAAGAATTGCCAAAACCTATTGAAACAAAACCAGTCAATGTACCTGTTGAAAAAGAAAAAAAAGATTTTAATTTAGCCGAATTACAAAAAGCTAAAAATAAGTTTGATTATAACAATCTGGAAACCTCAATATCTGTATTAAAAATCAATGATAAATTAGCATATGACTTTGAGGTAATTGTCTGGCCAAACGGATCAATATCAGTCCCTGTTAAGACATTAGCCGAACTTGTAGATATAGACATATCTGTGAATCACGTTAATAACAATATATCTTTTATCAAGCCAAATACTGAAGAACAGGTAATTATCGATCCTAAAAAAAGTCAGGTACTAGTAGGATCGAACTTGATCGAGGTTAAAAATCCTAAGATTTTGGAAATCAAAGAAGGTTTTGTAATATATGATGATGTTTATATCCCTGAACAGCTTGCTCAATACCTATTAGACGTTCA
Organism: Cyanobacteria bacterium UBA9579; assembly: GCA_003499585.1. Classification (GTDB taxonomy): domain Bacteria; phylum Cyanobacteriota; class Vampirovibrionia; order Gastranaerophilales; family UBA9579; genus UBA9579. The sequence continues at coordinate 8,248 of DNSU01000135.1, forward strand.
GACCAGCTTTAGCGAAGAAAAATATACGTTTAATTTAGAAACAAACAGGGTGCTAAAGGCTATAGTCAAGCTTGAAGAACAGGTTAAAATAGATCCTTCTGTATATGAAGAGCCTATTACTACTGTAAATGAGCTGGCTAAAGAGAGTAAGTTGTTTAAAGTTAAGCAGTTTAATTACAATATCGGCAGTTCAATGAGTCAGACAAACAGCAGTGATGGAAAGAGTGATTCCACACAAAATATGATGGCTAATTTTAGCACTACCGGAAACCTGCTCGGCGGCAAATATAACCTTGGAACAAGCAGTTATTACAATAAAAATGGCCTTGAGCTTGGCGGGTACAGGGCATCTTTAGATTATACAACTCCCGAACACGAATTATCGATGGGAAGCACAAATGCAAAAATTTCAGATCTTGTTAT
>DNSU01000077.1:0-4216 GCA_003499585.1 Cyanobacteria bacterium UBA9579
CCTGGCTAAATAAGCACAACGAGCAGGCCTACCCGGCCTGCTTTTTATTGTTTTTTCATTTTAATTGCAGAAATTAAATTACTGTAATCATCAGTCCAGACTCCTATATCAGAATTCCACTTCCCTTTAGAGTAAACTGTGCTAGGAAATTCTTTTCTAAATACAGGCTGTTTAATAGTATTCCAGAACCAATCACCTTTATATACAACACAATAATCAACCAAATACACATTATGTGTTTTAAAGCTTATACTATTTAGACCTAAATCCATAGCTACATTGCTAATAACAGGCTTTAAGTTCAAATAAGCGTTTGATAGGTGAAACACAATGAGTCCATCATCTTTAATATGAGATAAATAAATTTTCATAGCTTCTCTTGTTAATAAATGAGTAGGAATAGCGTCGCCATTAAATGCATCGATAAAAAGAATATCATAGTCCTGAGGAGGCAATTTCTGAAGAGATAAGCGACCGTCCCCCGTAATTATCTTAATCTTAGCTTTAGAGCTTCTCAGGAAATTAAAATTTTTCGTAGCTATTTTTATTATTTTAGGATCAATCTCAAAGAAAGTTATCTCATCCTGATCCCTGCCATAATAAGATATAATTCCTGCACCTAAACCAATATCCGCTATTTTTAACGGGGTATTGCCCCGATATATACGCATTGCCTTATTAGCAATAGCAAAGACAGAATCCTCTGAGTAATACAATAGAGGTTTATTAATAAAATGTTTAGTTATTGGATTAATCATCTGCGCACCATGAACAATTGTTCCATTAAGTAAATATAAGACGATATGATCACCTTTTTGAGCAAGACCAACCTTTACCGCTCCATAAAAATTACGCTCCGCTAAAAGCTCAACATCCTTATCCAGTTTAACCGATGAAAAGTCATCAACCCTTATAGTACGACTATCATAAAAACCAGCAAGAATTATACAAACTAATAAAACTGTATAAACCTTAGCAGCTTTTCTGGAATTAAATAAAGATAATTGATTCTTAAAAATTAAAAAGATAATAAAGAAAGACATTACCAGCAACATTAATTCAAATTCCAGATAATTGTTAAAAACAAACGGTGCAACAATATTTACCAGAATACCACCTAATACACCTCCATAAGCAATAAACAGATAAAAGACAGGTAAATATTTAGAATCCGGCTTTCGTTTATAAATTTCTCCATGACATATCATTAACAAACTAAAAAGCATTATTAGATTTGAAATAATCATCAAAAATACAGGCATAGAACTCTTATCAAGCAACTGCCTGAGCAATACAGGATAAGCTTTTAAAACAAAAAATATTAATAACAAAAAAAGACTGCCAAAAGCAAAGAAAGAACGGTTATAAATTTTTTCATGGCTAAAACATAGGACAAACGATAACAAGTATACAGCTAAAGGAATTGTCCATAAAAATGGAACCGGCGCTATATCGTGAGTCATTTGATTTGTAAAACTAATTAATAGAATTGATCCTGAGGCACTTAAAAAAGTCCAGAAAACATAGTCAATTAAAGAAGGAGCATTAGCAACTTTCTCATTATCATTACTGGACTCATTTGATTTTTGAAGTGAGTTAGTTTGTAAAACCATTATCACAACAACTATACAAGCAAAAATGACTAGTAACCAATAACCCCAGGTCCAGAGTTTTAAAGTTAAAGATACTGATATATTCGGTTCAATTAATACAGGATAAGCAATCAAAGCTGCTAATGCTCCAATATTAGAGATACCATAGAGGTGATAAGGGTTCTTTCCTGTTACAATGCGATACCAGTTTTGAAACGTTGTGCTGACCGTTGAAAGTACAATTACAGGAATGGCTAGATATATTATTAATTGTGCTAATAGACTGACAACAGGAATTTCCACATCTCCCGGAGCCCAGGTTGCAGCCGAAACATTTATAAAGAGCAGGGAAAAAACTATTAGAAGCGCATAGACAATTCCTTGAACTCTATAAGACAGGTTACTTAGAAAATAACTTAAAAGATAACCGCCTAATAAAGCTGTCTGAAAGAATAATATACATAGGCACCAGACCTGAGCTACTCCTCCATATTGTGGAGTTATAACTTTACCAATTAAAGGTTGGATTAAAAACATTAGGAATGCGCCAAGGCAAACAATTATGCTGTAAATACCCCAGATATATCTATTTTTAATCAAAATTTCTCTCCTTAAACCAAATATTTTATCGTACATATTTAGTGTAATAGCTTATTAATCCTGCCTACCAACTTATCATCGAGAACATCAGCAGCTTTTTTCTTTCCGTCCCAAACAGACTCAAGAGATATATCAATTAAATCCATGATTTCCTGCTGATTTTCAACTACAGGAGTTGGTTTAGATTCTGGTATTATATCGATAAATAACCTTGAATTCTTAGGTAATTGTCCTTCATCAAGAAAAACATCAGAATTGGCAACATCAACTCTGGCAGGGACAATAAGCCCACTTTTGGTAAATCCCTGACTTGAGTGCTTACCGGCTAAAAACCTGATTAAGCGCCATGCCTCTTCAGGATGCCTGGAAGATTTACTAATAGCCCAACCTGAAGCATCAGCATCTACAATAGAGCCGGCTGATCCTTTTGGAAACCTAGCTATATCCCAGTTAAAATCAAGATCTTTCCTGTATCTTGGAACACCCCATCTGCCGTTAATCTGCATTGCAATCTTGCCCTGCATAAATAACTGGGACATTGTAGCACTTCCTGTTTCACTTGCTGTTGGTGCTACGTGATATTTATTCCTCAAATCTGCATAATACTGAATAGAATCTATTGATTCAGGATTGTTTATTTTAGTTGTTTTAAGATCAGAACTGATAATCCCGCCTGAATTACTCCACAAAAAAGGTAACCAGAATAAAGACTTTTCTTCAAACCCTACTCCAAATTGATCAATCTTCCCATCATTATTAAAATCTTTGGTCAATTTCCGGGTAACAGATAAAAATTTATTGTAATCCCAATTTTTATCAGGATACGGAACATTATATTTGTCAAAAATATCTTTATTATAGTAAATTACAAGATTTGAGATATCTCTTGGGATTGCATACAGAGTATTTTTATATTTGAAAGCTTCAAGTGACTGAGGAAAAAAATCATTTTCTGAGGTCAATTCATCTTTTTTCAGGTAATCAGATAAATCCAGCAAAATATCATTTTCTGCATATACAGGGCCGTTGATATTATTCAGAAAAACAACATCAGGAGCCAAATGTGATGCGACTAAAAGATGTAATTTCTGGAAATAATTCTTTGGGATATGAACAAAATCAACCTTAATATCAGGATTTATCCGTTCAAATTCTTTTAATATAGGTTTTATAATGGTTATTTCAGACTCAGAACCCCAGCTTGAAAATTGAATAACCGTCTTCTCCTCTTTTTTAGCGCAGCCGCCTATAAAAATAAGGAGTGATAATATGAAAAATACCTTTGTCAGTTTATTTAGAATATTTTTTTTCATACTTCATTTTAACATACCAAAAATCATCTTTATTAGTGAACAGATTTATACCTGAATTTGTAGGCATATTTATAGTTTTGTTTAAAACAATAAACAATTATTTAAATTTAATTCCAATTACATAAAAAATATACTAGAATTAGAATGTGTCATACTTAATTATAACAACTAAGTATTAACTGGATAAAAACTGGATAACAAGTGAAATATGCAAAATTACTTTTCTGAAAAACTTACCACTCAACAACTTACAAAGATTTCCTTCTTTGATGGTCTTTCTAGTAATGTTTTAGAGGACTTTACTAAAATCCTAAATGTATGCAGATACAAAAAAGGAGACTACGTATTCACAGAGGGAAGCGATGCAACTGAGATGTACTTTATCATGGAAGGCTCAGTTAATGTCGTTAAAAAGACATATAAGGGTGCTAAAAAGCTTTTAATTGAACTGCATGAATCTCAATTTTTTGGCGAAATGGCACTGGTTGATAGAGGTAAAAGATCTACAAGTGTGGTAGCCTCAACAGATTTAGTCTTAGCAACACTGAGCTGGGAAAAACTCAACGCTGAATTTGAGGCATATAACCCTGACCTGGCAATTTTTACCTATAAAAAAATAGCTCAGGCCCTTAGTTTAAGGCTGAGACAAGTCAATTCATTATATGCGCATTCTGTTTAAACTATTAAAATTAAAAAAGAGCGCTTAAGCGC
>DNSU01000077.1:4296-4842 GCA_003499585.1 Cyanobacteria bacterium UBA9579
CTCTTCTTAATTAAGCATATCCATATGTAAAAGCTTGCTTGATTTTTTTATCTTCCGCCTTTCTAAGAGCTTCTTCTCTTGTCTCAGCAATTTTTCCTTGCGTTTCAAGCTGAATTTTTTGCAATAATAATGATTTTTCTTTTTGATGAGCTTGCTCAGGCGGTAATTCAAAAGGACTTGCAGCCATTCTTTGCAATTCCCCGGTAATTCCTTGAATCCCATTTCCGGCATTTATTCTTGTGGCCGTAAATGGCATGCCTCCTATAATCATTTTTCCTTCCTCTCTAAAAAATAAAAAGCCGCTATTTATTTAAAAACGAAACAAGCATATTAATTGCTTATTTTAGGCCAATAAAAAAGATGCAAATGTTTGCATCTCAATAAGCGTGGCTAGGTTCGTCTATAAACTCATATTATATTGAGGGAGATTTTTGCTTACTGTCTTGTTTGTTGATTTGTAGTCTGATTACCAGCAGGGGCTTGGGACTGATTGGATTGTGGTTCCTGTTGAGTTTGAGGTTGGCCATTTTCCTGTCTAGTAACTGT
>DNSU01000077.1:4910-14803 GCA_003499585.1 Cyanobacteria bacterium UBA9579
GTCTAGTAACTGTTTCCTCTTCTACTACTGTTCGCTCCGAAGTTTCCGGTGGCTGCTGGGCTTGTTCCTGCACCGTTACCTGAACATTCTCAGTTGTTTGGTTTAATCCTTCCGGAGCCTCTGTTCTGCTCAGGAAATATATAAATGCAATGATACCTATAACCAAAATTAAGAAAATAATTATCCCTGCCAATAAACCATTATTTCTTCTATCATCTGCCATATCTTCTCCTTACTTTAATTCAAATTTCTTTTATCTTACCGGGTTATTATATGACTTTAGCTAGTCCTTTAAAATTCATCTGACGGGTAATCAAATTGGACAAAGTGATATTGTCTTAAAGAATTAAAATAACTTTCCTGCTCATCACATCCGGTTATTTTGCTATATAAAACTACAATTTATTTTTTTCACCAGAAATAAGAATGAATTATACTTTTTGGCAAACATACAAAGAAACAAAATAATGCCTTATTCGTCCAAATTAATATAGAAACTTTATTCCAAATTGAAAATGGTATAAATAATCTTTAAAGCAAACTTAATCACTCCCAATATAATTCTCCAACACGGGTAGAGGACGAATAAAGAAGGAAGGTAAAATGGCTATACCAGAAATTGCAAAACTTAATAAGAAATCAGTGGAGCCGGATTTTGACTATCTGGCAGATCTTGAAGAAGATGATGATCTTGAGCATGAGGTAGACATAAAGGATGATATTATCGATGATGATATTATTGAAAGTCCTATCCCGGCTAAACGTAAAAAAGCTATAACCAAAGAGTTTAAAGCTGATGACATTTTGCAGATGTACCTCAGAGATGTTGGCCGTAAACGCATGTTAACTTCTGCTGAGGAGATTGAACTTGGTAGAAAAATTAAAGAAGGCCCAAGAAAAGAAGCACAGGAAGCAAAAAACAGGCTAATTCAAGCTAACTTAAGATTAGTAGTCAGTATTGCCAAGAAATATGTTGGTCAAGGTGTACTCTTTATGGATCTGGTTCAAGAAGGCAGTCTTGGTTTAATGCGAGCATCTGAAAGATTTGACTATAGACGTGGTTTTAAATTTAGCACATATGCTACATGGTGGATCAGACAGACCATAATTCGCTGTATAGCTAATACATCAAGAACCATCCGAATTCCTGTTCATATGTCAGATAAAATTAGACAGCTTAAGAAACTTAAAGTTGAATTAGCTCTCGAATTAGGGCGTGAACCCAGCCTGGAAGAACTAAGCAAAAAAATGCAGATACCAAAGGATAAAGTTGCCAATATCAAAAAAGCAATGTCAAGAGAACCAATAAGCCTTGATATGCCAATTGGCGAAGACTTATTCCTGGAAGATTATGTGCCTGACAGCACACATACCACTCCGCATAATAAGGCTGTCAGCAGCTTATTACACGAGGATATTAATGAAGCTTTGTCAGTACTTTCCATCCGTGAGCAAAAAATAATTAAAGAAAGATTTGGCTTAAACGGTGGAAGCAGCAAAACTTTAGAAGAACTCGGCAGAATGTTCGGTTTTTCCAAAGAAAGAATCAGACAAATTGAAGATACAGCTATCAAAAAGCTTAGGGCTTCTCAACAGGCAAAGCACCTGAAAGAATACATTTCAACATAAATTGATCTAACTAACACAATAGAACCACCTGCAAAGGTGGTTTTTATTGTATGTAAAAGATAAAATACGACTAAAGATAGTAAAAAGGATCAGAGAAATAATGTTTATTAAAAATCTCTTTAACAGCCTCGATTTCTGGCTTAGAAGAAAAATAAAGTTTTCAAGGGGGACTTATTTTATAAAAAATGAGCCTAAAACAGAGCTGTTTGATCATCTTAATAATAAAGACAGGCAAGCAGCAGAACTAAAAGAGAGAGAATATTTCCAAAGATATAACCTTTACGAGCTTAAAGATAATTCAACAAGAAGAAATTATCTTGAAAACCTGTATACTATCGAACTTTTAGAACAAAACCTGAACCCATCTCCATCAAATAAAGATATCTCTATCCTTGACATAGGCTCTAAAAACTGGTTTTACGCTGAAGGAGAATATAATTTCTTTAAATATGCTAATTTTGATAAAACTATTCAACTAACAGGCATTGAAATAGATGCATACAGATTATACACAAACCTGTATTCCAGATATGATTATGCCAAAGCTTATATTAAAAATCTTGAAAACACTAGCTATATTGCAGATGATTTAATGAACCATCAGGGTCAATATGACTACATAACCTGGTTCTTACCTTTTGTAACCCCAAATCCGTTATTAAACTGGGGACTTCCTCTTAAACATTTTAAACCTGAAGATATGTTATGCAAAGCCTATAACCTCTTAAAGCCTGGCGGCAAAATGCTTATAGTTAATCAGGGTGAAAAAGAGCATTTAATACAAAAAAAATTACTTGAATCTTTAAACATTAATTATGACTCTAAAGGAGAGTTTGAAAGCATTTTTCTTTATTATAATTATAAAAGATTTATTACAGTGGTGAATAAATAACCTATATTAAGGCTTCTTAATCTTTTAAGATCGAATTTTTATAAACTTGAGAAACAATATTAAAGCATATGAGATTATATAAGAAAATCAAAAATGGTAATAAAGCTACACCAATAATAGTTAGAACACTAATTATATACAAAAATATAAAGATAATATCTATAATAATGATAACAAACGTAGCTATTAGAAACTCTTTCCAGCCTTTTAAAATTCGCCTGATGATATTAATAAGATCAAATGCATCCCCAATACTAAATCTTTCTGCATATGATGCCATAATATAAGGGGATATGGCTTTTATTATCATAGATATGGCAATAATAATAAATATCACAATAGCTGGCTCTTGTTGAAAAATAAAATATGGATTGTAAAAGTCAGATAATTCAAGATAATCATCCCAAATTAAGTAACCTAGAAAGATCAATAAACCTGATAGAAGAGTTAGAATATATCCAATATTAATTAAGAGATTTTTAACTCCAAGTTTAAAGAATTTCAGATAGTTATTTTCCCATTCAGGCAGAATATATTCGTTTCTTGTTATTAAAGTATGCATTGATTGAATAAAAAAGCCTAAAGGAAATAGGTAGAATATCCAACTTAAAGCATAAGAACCTATGTCTATTACATTAACAGTGGTCTGACTTAGATGAAACCCTGAGAATTTTAACATTATTAGAAGTAAATAACCTAATAACCCTATCAATAGGCTTAAAGCACAAAAGACACCACCTATAAATATATTAATTATCCAATTAGAATCATTAAATGGAAATATAAAAGCTCTTTTTATATCAATCTTCATCCTTATGGCCTTTATCATCTTCTTTATTTTTACAGGAGTGTGTTGTAGATGCGAGTAGTAGATCATTTAATGGCTTGGAATAGCCGGAAGCTTTAATTTCAATACCATAACCTTTCCTGTATAAAGGAATTGCCTCATCACATTCGCCCATTTCTTTGAGTATATTTGCAAGTACAACATAAGAATTACCTAAATAATAATCATTCTGCTTGTTAGGAAATTTTTTCTCATATATTTCTATTGCTTGCTTAGCAAAAGGGAGAGCTTCCTTATATCTCTTTTGTTTGTAGAGTGAATAAGCGTACATTCTATATGCTGACGTTAATTCCCAATTTAAATTGTATTCTCCCCCATAAGCTATTGCTTTTTTATAATATAAATCAGCTAAATCATAGATGCTATTAGCACTATATACACCAGCAATATCACTATATCCCCTACAAATACCACCTTTATTACCAAGGCCTTTATAAATTTTTATAGCTTTTTCTGACAAGTGGATTTTTTCAGTTAAATTGCCTTCCCCTTTACTTGCAAGCATAAGATAGGTATTAGCCAAAATAGAATAATGCATATTTGAGTTACTAACATTGTTAAAATCCAACAGTTTTTCATATAACTCTTTGGCCTTTCTTAAATAAAATAGAGATTTTGCTGTGTTTTTCCTTAAATTATAGTGAAGTCCAAGATTATAGTATATTTTTCCGACCGTCAAAGTTTCTTTATCTGACTTTTTAGCAGCTTTTAAACCTTTTAAATAATACCTTCTTTCTTCAAGAAGCTTTCCGGAATTTCCAGCTTGAACACCCATGCTATTGTACACTTGAGGAGAAAATTTAAGCTGCATAGCACTAGAATTAAATATCAATGTTGCCAAAAATAATAAAATCAAAAATAAAGTCGCATATTTAGGATTATCTGCCGTATCTACTTGTGTTGAATTTTCCCATAAAGATCTACTTTTAAAAGCATACAGGAATAAAATACTATAAAGAGGAAAACTTAGCACACAGTCATATACTGCATCAATGTATAAGAGCCCAAATTGTGTACATTTAACGTATAAATACAAAAACTTGAATAAAACACTAACTATAAAAATTTCACGCCAAAATAGCCCGGTAAAAATGCGTTTCCTATTGCAAAAACCAAAAACGCCTGTTATTAACAGTAATAAAGATAAATAGGCTATTCCATCAAGTTTTATTGCAGAAGCTGTAAATAAAAAACTTAATAATAAAAAAAATGAATAAATTCCAAAATATAAAATACCTGAAATCCATAATAATTCAGGTATTTTAAGTTTTAAATGCTTCAAATACTCTATTAAAAACATTGCTTAAACTTTCCAGACAATATAATTGATAAGTATAACATATCAAATTCATTATTTTGCAAATTTTCATCATATCGATATCGTTACAAAATAGTGAATATAAAATATAATGCTATAATATATACAAACACTAATAATTAGGGATCAGGAGGGAATTGTATGGCAAAAGTTCTTATTTCAATGTCAGATGAATTTTTAAACATGATTGACTCTTTCGCAACTAACGAACAAAGAACCCGCAGCGAATTGGTCAGAGAAGCATTGAGAAATTATATCAGAAGAAGCAGGGTTTCTAATCCTGAATTAAATCAAAAAAGAGCAGAAACACTTGAAAATTTACTGGATTAAGCTTTAAGAGAACGCTATGGCAGATATATACGACTTTATAAAAGAACTTGCAAAAATAGATATCGAGTTTGAGGATAGAGAAGATAAGTTCTACTCTTTAAAAAGCTATGTAAAAAGAGTCGAAGAAAACCGTATACTTATTGATACTCCTAGTCATAAAGGAACTACCTATCATATTCCTATTGGACAGGTAATCAGTCTGGGAATTCATGCGCAAGACGGGATTTATTTAGGTGAAAGCAAGATTATTGACAAGGAACTATCAAGTATATCAGGTCTATGGATTTGTTATCCTTACTATACACAGCATGTTCAAAGAAGAGAATATCTAAGAGTTCCTTTAAGCATTGAAGCAGAAATTATATTGTTTGAAAACATAGAAAAGACCAAGCGAAGAACCCAGAAAATAAAGATAAGAGATATTAGCGGAAGCGGTTTTAGTTATTTCTCAACTAAACCTCTACTTCAATATTATGATATTGAATGTAAAATATATCTCAATGACTCTGATGATGAACCAATAATCTCAAGATGCGAGCATGTTTACAGCAACAAACTGACTTCAGATAATGAAACAAAGTATATCAACGCCTTTGCATTCATCGATATCCCGCAAAAAGATGTAGAAAGACTAGTAAAAGCCAGTTTTAAATATCAGGTAGAACTAAGAAGAAGAGGCTTTGTAGCTGAAATGTAATTTTTACATACTATTCATACAAAAAGAAGGAGTTTAATATAAACTCCTTCTTTTTGTTAATACTAATTATTAAATTAGAACACTAAGCCGCCTTCTCTAGCTGCATCAGCAAGAGCTGCAATTCTACCATGATATAAGAAGCCGCCTCTGTCAAATACTACAGATTCAACACCAGCTTTTTTTGCTCTTTCAGCAAGAAGTTTACCAACTTCTTTAGCTGCATCTATATCACCACCATGCGGAAGACGCTCTTTTAATGTTGGTTCTGTGGTACCAGCACTAGCAACTGTAACACCTTTTATGTCATCAATAATCTGAGCATAGATATGCTTATTGCTTCTGTAAACACTTAATCTTGGTCTTTGTGGAGTACCACTAAGGTTTACTCTGATTCTGCTATGTCTTTTTGCCGCTATTTCTTTTCTATTTTTCTGTTTAATCATAATTATTCACCTAAGCCTATTTACCTGTTTTACCTGCTTTTTTACGTATATGTTCACCTTGATATCTGATACCTTTACCTTTATAAACTTCAGGAGGTCTCTTACTGCGAATTAAAGCAGCGATATCACCAACTAATTGTTTATCAGCACCGGTTACAGTAATTTTATTTGTACCTTCTACTTTTATATCTATACCAGCAGGAGGGTCAACTTTGACAGGATGACTATAACCAAGAGAAAGATTTAGTACGTTTCCTTCTTTTGCAGCCCTGTATCCTACACCGTGGATTTCAAGATTTTTTGAAAAACCTGTGTTTACACCATTAATAAGGTTATAAACAAGGGTACGGCTTAAACCATGAAGTGCTCTTGTTTTACGCTCTTCATTAATTCTTTCGAGGATTACTTTACCATCTTCCTGTTTAACAGCTATTTCAGGTCTGATTGTTACACTTAAAGTTCCTAAAGGCCCTTTAGCAGTAACAGTATTATTCACAACTTTAACTTCAACTTTATCTGGAATTACTACTGGGGCTTTTCCAATTCTGGACATTTTAACTTGTCTCCATTTCCCGATATATTTAACTAACTTCTCCCTAAAACTTTTCTCGGAATTACGAATTAGGAATAGGTGATTATATCATCTACCATACATAACAGAGGACTTCACCACCGACTTTTTCTTTTCTTGCTTTTCTGTCAGTTAATAATCCTTTGCTGGTACTTACTATAGCAACACCTAAACCATCGAGTACTTTAGGTAAATTTTGTGACTTTTTGTATACTCTTAAACCTGGTTTGCTAATACGACGCAGATTTGTTATTACCGGATTTTTATCTTTTCCATATTTCAAATCTACGCTTAAGACTTTAAACTGACCAACTTCTTTAACTTCAAAATCTACAATATAGCCTTCAGATTTAAGTAACGCAGCAAGCTGCTCTTTTACTTTTGAACTAGGCATTTCAACGCTTGAATGCCTTGCTATATTACCGTTTCTTATACGTGTCAGCATATCTGCTATTGGATCTGTATTCATTCTTATTCCCTCTCTTAGGAGTTTTGATTACTTACTAACTATATTTAATAAAGGAACTTACCAGCTTGCCTTGGTAACACCTGGAAGTAAACCTTCATGAGCCATTTTTCTGAGGTGAATTCTGCAAAGACCAAAATCACGATAATATCCCTTTGGACGACCACATATACTACAACGATTATGTAATTTTACTTTAGGGAATTTGCCTTTTGCAGCTAATTCTCTTCTCTGGGCTTCTTTTTCCATCATTGCTTTTTTAGCCAAGGTATCTCTCCTTTATACCATTTTAAATAGTGTACTGAGTTAGGTGATTTTATCACCTTATTTCTTTCTGAATGGCATTCCTAATTCTGATAATAAAGCTTTTGCTTCTTCATCAGTTTTAGCTGTAGTTATAATAGATATATTCATTCCTTTAATCATATCCACTTCATCATAGCTGATTTCAGGGAATAAAGTCTGTTCTTTTAAACCGATTGAATAATTACCTCTACCATCAAAACTCTTGTCGCTTACGCCTCTGAAGTCTCTAATTCTTGGAAGCGCAACGCCAATAAACTTTTGTAAGAAGTCATACATTTTTTGACCTCTTAAGGTAACCATTGTACCAATAGGCATACCTTGTCTGAGCTTATATGTAGCAATTGATTTCTTAGCTCTGGTAACTATTGGTTTTTGCCCTGTAATTTTTGTTAATTCCTGAACAGCTGCATCAAGAATTTTTACGTTCTGAACAGCTTCACCTACACCCATATTAAGTACAACTTTTACAAGTTTAGGTACTTCATAAGAGTTAGTATAACCAAACTGTTTGGTTAAAGCCGGTACTACATCTTCTGAATATCTTTGTTTAAGATCTTTAGTTATTGTTGCCATTATTCTGATCCTTAATCTACTTGTTCACCACATTTTTTACAGACGCGGACTTTTTTACCACTTTCCAATACTTCATGTCTGATCCTTGATGGTTTTTCGCATTTTGAGCAATAAAGCATTACATTTGATGCTTGAATAGGAGCTTCAAATTTCACTAATCCACCCTGTATATTTTTCATTGGATTAGGTTTCATAGCTTTTGTAACTATATTAACTCCTTCAACGACGACTCTGCTTTCTTTTGGCATAGCTTTTTTGATATTTCCAATTTTACCTTTGTCTTTACCGGAAATAACGAGGACTCTATCGCCTGTTTTTACATGTAATTTATTTTCGTGATTTGCACTAGCCATGATTATTCTCCTAAATTACCTCTGGAGCCAGAGACACGATTTTCATATAGTTTTTCTCTCTCAGCTCGCGTGCTACAGGTCCAAAAACACGTGTACCTGTAGGATTACCGTCTTTATTAATTATAACAGCAGCATTTTCATCAAATCTGATAGTGGTGCCGTCTGTTCTTTTTAAGCTAGCTTTTGTACGCACAATTACTGCTTTAACAATGTCAGATTTTTTAACAGGCATATTTGGTGCTGCATCTTTAACAGTTGCAACAATGACATCACCTATTCCCGCATATCTCTTGTTAGAGCTTCCGAGAACTCTAATGCACAAGAGTGTTTTTGCGCCAGTATTATCTGCTACGTTTAATCTTGTTTCTTGTTGAATCATTGTTTTCTTCCTTTTTCTGGAATAATTTTCTTGGTTAATATCACCTAACAACAATACGTTGTATTATTGGAATGATTGATGACCTGAGAATGTGACTTAGCCACCTATACCTGAGCAGATTTTTTAACAACTTCAGCCACTGCCCAACGTTTTGTTTTACTAACCGGCTTTGTTTCTACAATACGAACTTCATCACCTTCATTACAGGCAATACCTGCATCACTGGCCATATAGTTTTTTGTTTGCGCAATGATTTTCTTATATATCGGATGAGGTCTGAATTCCTGAACTTCAACCACTACAGTTTTGTCCATTTTATTGCTTACTACTCGACCAAATTTTTCTTTCTTAGGCACGTAATACCTCCATGGATGAGCTAAACATATAACTCATAGCCTTACTTTTGTAATTGTTTCTCTCTTATAACGGTTTTAAGTTGAGCGATCGCATTTCTTGTACTTGAAATTTCTGATGTATTTTCAAGCTTATGTAATGACTTGCTTATTCTAAGATCAAATAATTTTTTTCTCATAGAAATTACATCATCATTTAATTCATCAATTGTTCGCTCACGCATTTCACTTAATTTCACTTTTACTCACCACCATTATTTTTCTATGATTCTAACTTGTATAGGAAGTTTTTGAGCTGCTAGCTCAAGAGCAGTAACTGCAGTGGCTCTGTCAACTCCTGCGAGTTCAAAGAGGACTCTGCCTGGTTTTACAACTGCCACCCAGTATTCAGGGTTACCTTTACCTGAACCCATACGAGTTTCAGCAGGTTTTGCGGTTACAGGTTTATCCGGGAAAATTCTGATCCAAACCTGACCACCCCTTTTAATTGAACGGGTCATAGCTCTTCTGGCTGCTTCTATTTGACGACTGTTTATCCATGCTGGTTCCATACTTTGTATACCGTAGTCGCCATATTCTAATGCTGCACCTCTGGTTTCAGTGCCAGTCATTCTTCCTCTCATTTGTTTACGGTATTTGGTTCTTTTTGGCATTAACATGACAAATTTTGCTCCTAATTTTCTGTAAGCCTACTTAGGCTGATATCTAACTTTGGTGATAATATCACCTAACTTAA
>DNSU01000077.1:14868-15189 GCA_003499585.1 Cyanobacteria bacterium UBA9579
ATATCACCTAACTTAAGTTAACGTTTGATACCCTTTTAACTTAAAGTTATCAGTTAAAGTTGGAGTATTACTCTAACTTTTTGGGCCAGGTCCTGGGCCTCTACCTCTTTTACGAGGAGGACGTCCACCTGGTGCTGGTCCACCTTCAGATGGAGCTGATTTAGCTTTGATATTTTGGTCAGCTACTTCACCTGGAAGTATTTCACCTTTGAATATCCAAACTTTAACTCCAATAATGCCCATAACAGTATCCGCTTCAGCAACACCGTAATCAATATCAGCTCTAATGGTATGAAGAGGAATACGGCCTTCTTTAGTCCA
>DNSU01000077.1:15256-15474 GCA_003499585.1 Cyanobacteria bacterium UBA9579
GGAATACGGCCTTCTTTAGTCCATTCTGTTCTGGCAATTTCAGCACCGCCAAGTCTACCTGATACAGAAACTTTTATACCTAATACGCCAGCGCGCATTGCTCTTTGAATAGCCTGTTTCATAGCTCTTCTAAATACAACTCTTTTTTCAAGTTGTTGAGCTATAGCTTCAGAGACTAATTGTGCATCAGCATCAATTCTTGCTACTTCAACCACGTC
>DNSU01000077.1:15542-15701 GCA_003499585.1 Cyanobacteria bacterium UBA9579
GCTACTTCAACCACGTCAATTTGTACACGTTTTTGCACACGGTTGCTTAATTCTTTTCTTAATTCATCAATACCCTGTCCGCCTCTGCCAACAACAATACCAGGCTTGGCTGTAACAATGGTAAGACTTACTTGCTGTGCTTTTCTATCGATTCCAATA
>DNSU01000077.1:15757-20884 GCA_003499585.1 Cyanobacteria bacterium UBA9579
CGCTTTTCTATCGATTCCAATACGGCTGATACCAGCTGAGTATAATTTTTTCTTTACATATTTACGAATTTGATCATCTTCAGCTAAAAAGTCAGCATATTCCTTAGTTGCAAACCAATTGCTTAACCAGGGTTTAATGATTCCAATTCTTAATCCTATCGGATGAACTTTCTGTCCCAAGGTGGCCTCCTATTTAGTCTTCTTTTGTTCTTTAACACTAACCTTAATTGTTAACTGAGAAGTACGTCTGATTCTTTTATAAACACGACCTTGGGCTCTTGGTCTTGCTCTTTTATACATAGGACCATCATCTGCATAGATTTCAGAAATTACTAAACCTTCAGATGCTGCTCCAAATTTTTCTGATGCATTAGCTATTGCAGCAGTTAAGTTTTTCTCAATGACTCTTGCAGCTGCATAAGGCATGAAGCGAAGAATATTGATTGCATCATCAACTTTTTTACCACGTACTTCATTTATTACCCTGCGAATTTTTCTTGCAGGCATTCCAATAGATTTTTGTTTTGCTTTAGCTTCCATTATTACTTCCTTTTTGCAGTTTTATCAGAGCCAGCATGACCACGGAAGAATCTTGTTGGTGAAAATTCACCTAATTTATGTCCAATCATCTGTTCTGTTACATATACAGGAACGTGAGTTTTTCCGTTGTAGACAGCAATTGTATGTCCTAACATTTCAGGAACTATCATTGAAGCTCTTGACCAGGTTTTAATTACTCTTTTATCACCGGTCTTATTCATCTTCTCAACTTTATTTATAAGTGATTCCTGTATAAATGGGCCTTTTTTTAGTGAACGAGCCATTAACTAAATTCTCCTTATTTGCGTTTTCTGACAATATACTTATCAGATTGCTTAGTGCGTCTTGTTTTGTAACCTAATGCAGGTTTACCCCAAGGTGTTTGCGGTTTACCACCAATAGGTGATCTACCTTCACCACCGCCGTGTGGGTGATCTACAGCGTTTTTAGCAACACCTCTTACTGTAGGCTTCACGCCCATCCAGCGTTTGCGACCAGCTTTACCTATACGAATATTTTTTGCATCAGAATTACCAAGAACTCCAACGGTTGCATAACCATTTTTATGAACCATTCTCATTTCTGAACTTGGTAATTTAACGGTTACATAGTCACCTTCTTTTGCCATTACCTGTGCAGAACCACCTGCACCTCTAACAAGCTGTCCACCTTTTCCTGGTGCTAATTCAATATTATGAACCAATGTACCAAGAGGAATATTACTTAATGGCAAAGCATTTCCTGTCTTGATTTCACTATCTGGTCCACTCTGGATGGTGTCACCGACTTTTAAATCACTCGGTGTCAGAATATATCTTTTTTCACCATCTGCATAGACTACTAAAGAAATTCTTGTATTTCTATTTGGATCATACTCAACAGTTTTCACTGTTGCAGGTATGCCACGTTTATCTCTTTTGAAATCGATAATACGGTAAGCACGTTTATGACCACAACCCTTATGATGACAGGTAATTCTGCCTGTATTATTTCTACCTGCACGTCTATTTAAGCTGACTAAAAGCGATTTTTCAGGTTTATCTGTTGTAATTTCTGCAAAATCACCTATTGTCATATATCTACGTCCGGCAGAAGTAGGATTTAACTTACGGATAGCCATTGTTTATGCTCCTATTAATTCACTTAGAGGCTCGCCTTCAATTGTGACGATTGCCTTTTTACTAGATTGAGTTCTGCCAAATTTTGTACCAAATCTTTTTTGGTGACTAGGCATATATATTGTACGAACTTTTTTAACTTTTCTACCAGGGAAGCATAATTCTACAGCTTTTCTGATTTCAATTTTTGTTGCGCCTTTTAATACTTCAAAAGTATATTGACCTTCAACTGTAGCGCTATGAGACTTCTCTGTAATAAGAGGCCTTTTTATAATCTCATATAGTTTTTCTTGTTCTCTGTCGAATGTGCTTTTCATTATTTGAGTAACCTCTCTGTTATATCTTTAATAGCTGATTCAGTTATTAAAATATTATCAGCTTCAAGGATATCTTTCACATTGATATTTGAAGGTAAAATCACCTTAACATAAGGAATATTTCTTGCGGATAATTCCAAATGCTGATTTTCTGCGTTACTAAGTTCTGCAACTATAAGCACTTTTCCATTTACTTTTAATGATTCAAGAACTTTTACTAATTCTTTTGTTTTTGGTTGTGCAATTGCAGTAAAATCCTGAAGGATTTTAATATCCTGAGTTCTTGCTGAAAGAGCAGATCTCAAAGCTAATCTACGCGCTTTGGTTGGCATAGAGAAGGAATAATCTCTTGGTTTTGGTCCAAATATAACACCACCACCTGCGAATAAAGGACTTCTTAAGCTGCCTGCGCGAGCTCTTCCTGTACCTTTTTGCTTCCATGGTTTTTTACCGCCACCTCTAACTTCAGAACGTGTTTTTGTAGAGGCAGTACCAGCTCTTGCATTATTGAGCTGTCTTCTTAACGCAAGGTGCATCACATGTATGTTTGGTTCAATACCAAAAACCTTCTCGTCCAGGTCTACTTGTCCGACCTGTGCACCGTTGCTACTATGTAAAGTTATTTGTTTTGACATAATTTATTTCCTCGAAAGTCAGTATAAAAGGAAGTTATTTATTCCATTTAAGAATTGAAGGCTTAATTGTAACTAATCTACCTTCAGGTCCAGGAACGGATCCTTTAATAAGAACTATATTCTTTTCTGTATCAACTTTTACTACAGTTAATTTTTTAACTGTAACTGTTTTGTTACCCATGTTACCGGCCATTTTTAAGCCTTTGTAAACTCTTGATGGGGTTGTACCTGCACCAATTGAACCAGGTAATCTATGGTTCTTTGAACCGTGACTCATTGGTCCTCTTGCAAAATTGTATCTTTTTACTGTACCCTGGAATCCTTTTCCAATAGAAACACCAGTAACATCAACCTTCTCAACCTCATTAAGGATTGAAAGATCAACATTCTGGCCTACATTGTATTCACTTACATCATCCAATCTAAATTCCTGCAAATGCCTGAATGTCTGTAAGTTATTTTTTTCTAAATGTTTTAATTGAGGTCTTGTAAGATGCTTTTTCTTTCCAGGTTTTGTACCGACCTGAATAGCATTGTATCCATCTTTTTGCACAGTTTTAACTTGTGTAACTGTTAATGGATCAACTTTTACTACTGTTACTGGAATGACCAGACCTTCATCATTAAAAACTTGGGTCATCCCTAGTTTTTCACCAATTACTCCTAGAGTCATAGTTTCCTCTCTTTTTGTGAGCGCTACGTGTAAAAAGCCTCGTAGATCACATTCATCAACTGTATTATGAAGTTTTTATGTGGGTGAATGCCCTATAATTTTACTTCTATATCAACGCCAGCTGGCAAATCTAACCTACTGAGCTCTTCTGTTGTTTGGCGTGTAGGATCAAGAATATCGATAATTCTTTTATGCACACGTGTTTCAAAATGCTCTCTTGATTTTTTGTCAACGTGAGGAGATCTTAAAACACAGTATATTTTACGTCTAGTAGGAAGTGGAATGGGTCCAGCAACCTTAGCGTCTGTGCGTTTTGCTGTTTCAACAATTTTATCTGCTGAACTATCGATTAGTCGATGATCATATGCTTTTAAACAAACTCTAATTCTGTGTCGCTTAGTACTCATATCCGCTTCCAACCTAGAACCTTTCTACACTTACTAATTTATTGTTAACTTGATTGAGCTTTTACCTGTCAAAAACTGACCGTTTTAGTCAGGTAACACTCCCGCTTTCGCTTACTCTGCAATTTTGTCGACGACGCCAGCACCTACTGTACGACCGCCTTCTCTAATAGCGAATCTCATACCATGTTCGATCGCTACTGGAGCTATAAGTTCAACATCCATAACAATGTTATCACCAGGCATAACCATTTCTGTACCTTCAGGTAATTTGATTGAACCGGTAACGTCAGTTGTTCTGATGTAGAATTGTGGTCTGTAACCAGGGAAGAATGGGGTATGTCTTCCACCTTCTTCTTTTGTTAATACATAAACGTTTGCACTGAATTTTGTGTGAGGTTTAATGCTGCCAGGTTTAGCAATTACTTGCCCTCTTTCGATATCATCTCTGGTAACGCCTCTTAAGAGTGCACCAATGTTATCTCCAGCAAGACCTTCATCCAATTGCTTTCTGAACATTTCAACACCAGTACAAACTGTTTTTCTTGTCGGATGGAAGCCAACGATTTCAACTTCTTCACCAACTTTAACTTTACCTCTCTCAACTCTACCAGTAGCAACTGTACCTCTACCGGTGATTGAGAAAACATCCTCAACTGGCATTAAGAATGGAAGATCTGTAGCTCTTTCCGGGGTTGGAACGTAGCTATCAACTGCATCCATAAGTTCCCAGATTTTGTCTACCCATTCATTTTCGCCGCGAGCAATTTTTGGATTTGCTGTTACAGCTTCTAAAGCTTTTAAAGCACTTCCACGAACGAATGGAAGATTATCTCCATCAAATTCGTAAACACTTAATAAGTCTCTTGATTCTAATTCAACAAGGTCTAATAATTCTGGATCATCAACCATGTCTACTTTGTTTAAGAATACTACTAATTTTGGTACACCAACCTGACGAGCTAATAAGATATGCTCTCTGGTTTGTGGCATAGGACCATCAGCAGCTGAAATAACGAGAATTGCACCGTCCATCTGAGCTGCACCGGTGATCATGTTTTTAACATAGTCAGCGTGTCCTGGGCAGTCTACGTGAGCGTAGTGTCTCTCAACTGTTTCATACTCAACGTGAGCTGTTGAGATAGTGATACCTCTTGCTTTTTCTTCAGGAGCCGCGTCAATTTGGTCGAAAGCTTTAGCTTCCGCTTGACCTGCAGCAGCGAGAGAAAAAGTAATAGCAGCTGTTAATGTTGTTTTACCATGGTCAACGTGTCCAATAGTACCAACATTTACGTGTGGCTTTGTTCTTTCAAATTTTGCCCTAGCCATTCTGAGTTCTCCTTTTAAATAAAAATTATTTACATTTACTTGCTAGTTTTTTCTTAGGATTAGCCCATGACGAGATTTGAACTCGTGACCTTTCCCTTACCAAGGGAATGC
>DNSU01000082.1:0-1480 GCA_003499585.1 Cyanobacteria bacterium UBA9579
TACCCGTCAAAGTTTTAATTTTTTTAGCGGAGGTTATACTATCTATAAAAAGCCTGTTCAGGAATTTCCCGGACGCTTCATTTTCCAAAGCCGTATAATAGGAGTCTTTCACCTGACCAAGTATTTGATCTTCACCTAAGACAAGTGACTGAAAGCCACATGCCACTTCAAATAAATGTTTTACAAGTTTCTCACCGGATCTGTCAATAATATAATCCTGAATTTCCTGATTATCTACACTAAAGAAATCTGAATAAAAGCCTGTAAGATATTCTTTTCCACTATCAGGATCATCAACTACGGCATATATCTCACTTCTATTGCAAGTAGAGAGGATAACAACTTCTCTTACATTGTTATCCTGCTTAAGTTTATTATAAGCTGCATCAATATTAATATGAGTGAATGATACTTTCTCTCTAATTTCCAGAGGACAACGCTTATGGTCGACCCCTGTCATTATTAATTGATCCAGCGTGAAATTATTAGCCATTCTTAAAGTTACTTCTATTATCTACTAAAATGTATAAACAATTATATCAAAATTGTGGCTAGATAATAAGACCATTAAGAATTTATCTGCAAAGAATTTCAAACTTTCTCACTAACTGCGTGAAATTCTCTTATTTGCTCAAGTTTTTCATATGCTTTACCACTTGCCAGAACTGCTTTTGCCATTTCTGTTCCATGCTTATAATCTCTGGCAAATCCTGATATATAAAGAGCAGCACCAGCATTTATACAGAATAAGTCTGCAACAGGTGTGTCATATTGACCTGATAAAACATCAAGAATAACTTTTGCATTATCCTGAGCAGAATTACGAGTAGCAATATCCTCGTATTTTACAGTTTTAACTCCAAAATCTTCAGGAGTTACTTCATAGGTTTCTATTTTAGAATTTTTTAATTCAACTACCCTTGTAGGCCCGACATTTGAGAATTCGTCCATGCCCTGTTTTTGATCCATACCATAAGCCCATCCATAAGGAGCAACTGCTGTTTTCATACCAATTTCCTTTAAAACAGCAATTAACTGATCACATATATGAGGAGCATAAGCACCAATTACAATACTGCTATTGTTCGTACAAGGTCTTGTTAATGGGCCTATAATATTAAAAGCAGAAGTAAAGCGCATAGATTGAATTAAGCGAGCCCATCCCGATTTAAGAAATGCTTCACCTGGAAGATAGCAAAACCCTATTTTCTCAAGAGATTCTTTTGATTTTTCGATTGGTGTATCAACCTCAATGCCTAATATTTCAAAGATTTCAGTCGCACCTGATACGCCGGTAACTTTTTTAGCGCCTTTTTTAGCAACAGGCACACCGCATGCCGCTGTGATAATAGAAGCAGGACTTGAGCAGTTAACAGTTTTCAATACATCTGATCCTGTTCCCACAATATCACATATGACACCCTGTACATCACCTTCAAATTTGGCTGTATCATACATATCAAGCGCATCCCATGCCCCT
>DNSU01000082.1:1553-2249 GCA_003499585.1 Cyanobacteria bacterium UBA9579
CCCCTGATAATTCTTCTGTAGAAGGCCCTCTGGCAATATGAGCCATCAAAAAAGCCCCTTGCTGCAATTCAGGCTGTTCATTTAAAATCACTTGCCTGTATGCATCGCATGTTTCTTCTCTGGTCATAAATTTCCCGGCTGCTATTTCGCAGATTAGTTTGCCAAACTCACGTAATTTCTCTTCAGACATATACACTCTCCTTATTTATTAAACTCCACTACATATTTAAATACATGCCCTGATAAAACTCTTTCTAGCGCTTCAGGCACCTGTTCAAGATTAATTATTTCTTCTATCAGCAGTCTTACTTGACTTTGATACTTGTCAAGAATATCAAGGGCTTCTTTCATCTGGTTGCTTTTACATCCATAAGCACCAATTAAAGTTAATTGGCGGTAATGTATCTCATTAAGCAGTTTTGAAGAAACGCTACTATCACCTGTAAAGCCACTATAAATACAGAAGGTTCCACCTTTTTTAACTCTTGATATTCCATCTGTTAGAGTTTCTATAGATGAAGCGGCATTAATTGCAACATCAAACTGCATATCGTTTGAAACATCCTCAATTCCTGTTTCCCTGCGAAAGGCTTTACTTTTCTTTAATTTATCAGGATTAATTTCTAAAATATAAGGCTTTGCATCTCTTGATAAAGCAGCAAGAGCCATAAGTAATCCGGCAGCTCCACCGCCATA
>DNSU01000082.1:2324-3193 GCA_003499585.1 Cyanobacteria bacterium UBA9579
CCGCCATAGATCAAAACTGATTGACCTTTGAAAACATTTGCCATCTCTAAAGCATTGATTCCACATGCCAGCAATTCAGCCATACAGGCAATGTTTTCCGGCAAGCTCTCAGGGACAGGGAAAAGACATTCTTTTGATACGCAAACATATTCAGCCAGTCCACCATCGCAGTGAAAACCAAGAACCTGCATCTCATCACAAAGATTCTCCTGCCCTGTTTGGCACATTTCACAATTTTTACAGGAATTGCCGGGCCAGACAATGAATTTATCACCATCAATACGGCCACAAATTTCATGCCCTAAAACTCGCGGCAAAACCAGATCACGCTGGCCCTGCTGATACATTTTTGCGTCAGTTCTACATAAAGAGCAGGTAAATACTTTAAGCAGCACTTGATCTTCATTTACCTGTGGAACAGGTATTTCTTTAATTTTAAGTCTGTTAATATCCTCTAAAACCAGTGCTTTCATATTATTTTGCCTTCATTTTTTATATTTGTAAAACTGATACAGGAATATTATTTAAATTATAAAATTTATTAAAATACTAGAAGTTAATTACTGTTCTAACACCAAAGATCATTGCATCTTTGCCTTTTCCCCCAGGATTAATGACAAATTGCATATCAGGCTGCACAGAAAGCCAAGGGGTTATTTGTGCTGTATAAAATAATTCTATAGCTGTTTCTTTGCTTTGGCCATTTATAAGTTTCTGTCTTTTACTTGTTTTGGCCATATTCATGCCGACACCGACTTTATCTTTATTGCGTTTAGGTATTAAACCTTGATATTGTAAACTGCCACCATAATATCTGGCAATATATCTTCTATCACTAGGCCCCCATCCGTATTGGCCACTGACTAAAA
>DNSU01000222.1:0-909 GCA_003499585.1 Cyanobacteria bacterium UBA9579
AATCTTACTATGCAAAATTAGATAATGCGTTTACCGTGATTCAAGAACTTGTCTTGCTGGCGCATACTGTAGAAGGACCTTTAAGAAAACCTTAATGTAATCCAAATAATATGTGCTATAAATATAAAATATATATGTAGCGACTCTTGGTGTGTGAAAATTTATTTAATTTTAATGTAAGGATATTCATATGATACTTCGCCATTTAGTAATTTGTTGGTCAATTACTGCTATGTTGGTAAGCGGTTCCGTAATGGCCATGATTAAATCGAGCCCTGCGATTCCTGCAACTGCTTCAGCAGCTAGTGACCCTGGAATTCTCGAGTATTACGAAGATCATATTTTAAACTCCAATAAAATTGTTAGAAGTATTTTGCTTAAAGAACTAACCCCAGGAAGTGAAAAATATAAAAAAGTAATAATGGAGGTTTGTAGATCAGAAGTTCCGGATCTACAGGAGAGTATCTATAATTACTTAACTAGACCTGTATTTAATTCTGAAAATAAAGAGTGGGCTAAAGCCATTCTTGAAAGCGGCCTTGAACAAAAAAGGGCATGGGCTTATTGGGTAAAAGCACAACAAGAGCCAAAAGGTAGTATAACCAAATGGCACTGTCTTGCTGCAAATCAAAGACATGTTGAAGCAACGAAGCATATCGAGAAACATAAAGACAAGATAAGAAGTGCTAGCGATTTTTTAAAAGAAATTGAATCCATTAAGAATAAAAAAGAAATAAGAGAAAAATGGGAAGAACGACAAAAGCAGTGGACTGATCTATGTTATGCACAGCCTTTTATTGATCTGTATAGATGCCATGATAACTTACCGAAAAAATTAATAGCATATATTGAAAAAGTTCTTCTTCTTAATAAAGCAGTTGAGTTTGGTTCCAGCGATCCGATATCCAT
>DNSU01000222.1:1037-3033 GCA_003499585.1 Cyanobacteria bacterium UBA9579
AATATTTTCAATATTGCATTAGAGCAGCTCGTTTAGGTAACGAGCTCGGCATGTCTCAGGCTGGATTTTTGTTGCAAAATGGATTTAAAGAGCAAGTGCCCGATAAAAAGAGGGCATTAGAATTATATTTGCTAGCCACCAAAAAAGGTAATTTAGTGGCTATGGTTAATGCTGGGTTTTTATTGCAAGATGGATTTGACGGACAAGTGCCCGATAAAAAGAAGGCATTAGAATTATATTTGCAAGCCGCCGAAAAAGGTGAGTTAGAGGCTATGTATAATGCTGGGTTTTTATTGCAAGATGGATTTGAAGGACAAAAGCCAGATAAAAATCAGGCATTAAAATTATATTTGCGAGCCGCCGAAAAAGGTTCGCGAGAAGCTATGTTTGATGCTGGGTTTTTATTTAAAGATGGGTTTGAAGGACAAGAGCCAAATAAAACGAAGGCATTAGAATTACTTTTGCGCGCTGCTGAAAAAGGTATGCCAGAAGCTATGTTTAATGCTGGGAATTTATTGCACATGGGATTTGAAGGACAAGAGCCAGATAAAAAGCAAGCGTTATACTGGTATTTGCAAGCCGCCGAAAAAGGTATTCCGGATGCTATGTTTAATGCTGGGTTTTTATTGCAAGATGGGTTTGAAGGACAAAAGCCAAATAAAACGAGGGCATTAGAATTATTTTTGCGCGCCGCCGAAAAAGGTTTGCCAGCGGGCATGCATGGTGCTGGGTTTTTATTGCAAAATGGATTTGACGGACAAGTGCCAGATAAAAAGAAAGCGTTATGCTGGTATTTGCAAGCCGCCAAAAAAGGCACTCCGGAAGCTATGTTTAATGCTGGGCTTTTATTGTCTGAGGGATTTGAAGGACAAGAGCCCGATAAAAAGTGGGCATTAAAATTATATTTGCAAGCCGCCGAAAAAGGTATGCCAGCAGCTATGTTTAATGCTGGGAATTCATTATCTAAGGGATTTGAAGGACAAGAGCCAGATAAAAAGAGGGCATTAGTATTATATTTGCAAGCCGCCGAAAAAGGTATGCCAGCAGCTATGTTTAATGCTGGGCTTTTATTGATTTGTGGACAAAGCTCTGACGAATATAAGGCCCTGGGCATACACTATTTGGTTAAGGCAGCAGAAATCATGGATGCAAAAGTTTCTGTAAGATCGATGATAGCTTTAGAAATGTTTTATTTAGGAAATTATGGCGAAAAGTATATCAATATCAAGTCAGCTTTATTTTGGTTACAAAAAGCAGCTTCCTTTGATAATGATAATGCTGATGTAAAATCAATGTTAGAACATACAAAAAAGTTCTCACTAGAAGAACCAGGAGCAGGAGCAGAAGCAGAAGCAGGAGCAGAAAAAATATTACAGGGTATTATAGAAAGAGCAGAACAACCTTTGTTAGCTAGTGCTAGTGAAACAGAAACCGGCATACCAAACAAACTGCGGATAAAAGGCGAAGAAGCTGCGGTAAAAGCAGCAGGTGCGGCATCAGCAGATTCAGAAGAAGAATTAGTAACAGAATTAGGGACACCAGCAGAGGTAGCAGCAGGAGCGGCTCAAGCATCAGCTCTGGTCGTGACACATGAAAGCAGAAAAGAAGAAAGACTAAATGCTAAAGGTTTACGAGAAAAACTGAGGACTCTTGGGGAAGCAGAAGAGAAACTTATGAAAGAGGCTTTAGTCAAAGGAGATCTTTTAGAAAATTCTAAAATAACAGTTGGTAAAATATTTAGGGATACTGCTACAACTGCAACTATAACATCATACTTCGATTGGAAAGAGTTAACAGAATTATTTGAAGATCCTTTCTTCAAAAGCCAGGTATCGATAACAAAGACAAAATCTGGTTGTATGATAAGTGCAACTAATCTTGCCAATGGCAAATATGCAACAGCTTCAACACACAATAAACATACAAAAGGATACAAGGGGTTGCACCCTGCTTTTATCCGAGATTTGCAAAAAATATTAAGCCTATTTGATATATA
>DNSU01000106.1:0-13415 GCA_003499585.1 Cyanobacteria bacterium UBA9579
TAGACAATTCAGTACACTTTACTGCGACGTTGTTCATCATTTTGACTAGGATTGTATCTTTCTCCTCCCACATTTGCAGCTTCAATATGACAAATTTGGCCAACAAATTGATTTTTATGATTAATTAGATGATGATTGCAACTTGGAAAAGCACATTGATTCCCTGATCTGGCAAATAATGCTCTTAAAATATCTGTAGTTGGTGCTTTTCGTGTCATATATGTGCTCCTATCAAGTTTTATCAATACTTTTTGTTAGAAGTCTTATTATTAATATACCACAAAATATTATAGTAGTTTGTAGGGTTTTAACCCACCTTTAAAAATCGGAATTTGTTTTTATTATTGCCTCCCGCAGCGATATTTTTATTTACTAAAACTGTAGCCAAATGGCCACTGAAATTGGGGCCGAATGGCCACTGAAAATTATGCTATACTAATAACAATAGCCCGCATTGTCATCCTGAACTTGTTTCAGGATCTATCCAGAGAACTATTAATGCTAAAAGCGCAAGCTGGTAAGATGCTGAACATCAACAACTATAGCTTAAAATTGACAACTCATACTTCAGCATGACAGAGCGTGACAAAAAGCCGGTTATATCTGAACAAAACGCACCTTGAAAAATTCATAATGCCCAAAATTCTTATCACAACTAATTTGTCCAAACAGTGTCCAAATGGCTTCCATTTAAAACCCTTATCAACTGCAAATCTCCGAAATCAAAAAGGTGCAAAACAGGCGCAAAAGGGTTGCAAAAATCGAAAAAATAAAACTCAAAAAGAATCTCTAGTTTGTGCATAATGGCAATGTTAGATAGATGCCGGATCACCAAGTAGGGTCACATTTGTAAGACTCACAAGCTCGTCAACAAATGCAGTCAGTCCGGCATGACAATTTACGATATTGAGATTCTTCACTTCATTCAGAATGACAATGATCTAAACAGTTTATTTCAAATCTATTCCAGCTAAGATGAACAAATCCTTTAGATTACCGTAGTATTTTTGATCCATAAGTTCTATGAATCTTGCATAAACTACAGGAGCAATTTCCTGAATCTTAGTATTATCGATAAAAATACCTTCAATAAGT
Source organism: Cyanobacteria bacterium UBA9579 (assembly GCA_003499585.1). Taxonomy (GTDB): domain Bacteria; phylum Cyanobacteriota; class Vampirovibrionia; order Gastranaerophilales; family UBA9579; genus UBA9579. Next base: position 1,096 of record DNSU01000106.1, read on the forward strand.
CTGGCAAATAGTTCTGTAGGCTTTTTATAGTAATTTTCTGCTTTATTTTTTAAACGGTAAAGTCTTTTATATTCACGTTCTCTGCTTTTAAGCTTGATATAAGCTCTTAGAGATTCGGGGATTTTAGGAAAATCTTCATCCAGAGTTTTAATGCTGTAAAATTCTTCTTTTTTAAAAACAGGTTGGGTAATTCGGACATTATCGTATTGCAATAAATACTTTGCAGAGGTTTTATTTTTTTTGAAGTAACTGTTTATTGGGCTAAAAGATTCCGTTCTTTTAAAATCAGGATAGTCTATTTTTATTAGAACTTCAAAGTCTTTTATCTCTGTTTTAATCTCTGCTTTTCTTGAATAAAATCTTTCAAACAGTGAATTTTTATCTACAAAATTGGTAACATTCATTAATTCCTGTTGAAATATATCTACTTCAGAGGTTTTAAAGAGTTTTTCAATTGTGCCGCCTTTATAAAAGCATTCTTTTTCTAAATCATAATGGATCTTATGTGCATATTCGTGAGCCAGCACAGTTAATCTTTTTTCTTCGGATACTCTTGTTGAAATATCTATTCTGTTTTTGAAGCACACACCTGAATTTCCACGTGCTTTTGTGTTTGTTTTGACAGTAATTCCCTGAGCTCTTAAAAATTTAATAAACTTTTGCTCAGTAAATTCTGATTTTGGTGCTTCAAGAAGATTTAGACTCACTTTTTATTTTTTCCTTTAGTCTCTTTCTGTATCCATCTAAGATAAGGTTTATGACCTTCTTTAACAGGCAGCATTATTATTTCAGGAACTTCGTAAGAATGCAACTCAAGAACTTTTTTCTTAACAGCTTTAAAAAGAGGTCTTCTGGTTTTTATTACCAGTAAATATTCCTCATCTTCATTTATTTTTTCCTGCCAGCTGTATACAGAAATTATCTGGGGAATTATGTTTACACAAGCAGCAAGCTTATTTTCCACTAATGAATGGGCTATTTTTTTAGCTTCTTCAAGATTTGAAGATGTCACCAGCATTACACCATACTTCATGTCATGATCTCCTTACCTAATCACCCTGTCTAGTTATGTATTTTAAAATTTACTCCTATGCGAAATTGCTTAAAGCACTTATAATAATTCTATCGGTTTTCTTAATGAAATTTAAGATTGTTAAATTAAAAAATTAAATGATTTTATAATCAAATTATTTTACAATAAAGAATTAAGCAATTTAAATCATGGGCAAACTTTTAATTAGTAGACTAGAATATTATAAAAATCTAATTTAATAAACAAAGACATGGGGACAGCAGATCAAAAATGGCAAGAGCAAGTAGTAAAAAAGTTATATTAAGTTTATTCTTAACCCTGTTTGTGTTAAACGCCGGCTCGCTTGCAAGTTTTTCACAGGAGGAAGAAGAGCCTCAATTTACCCAGGCTAATGAAATTGATGATCAAAAGCTAAACAACTTGCAAGATAGGTCATACGATGAAGGTATCACTGTCAAAGAAATTGAAATTAAGGGTAATAACCTTGTAAAAACTGAAATTATATTAGACAAATTAGCCATAAAACAGGGCTCCAGATTTGACAGAAACTTAATCCAAAAAGATCTTAAAACCATTTATGATATGGGATATTTTACAGAAAGATTAAAAGCTATTCCTGAACCATCATCAACAGGAATTAAACTTAGAATTGAAGTAGAAGAAAATGCCCCTGTAACAGGATTTAATATTACAGGAAATGAGGTTATTTCTACTGAAGATCTTTCAAACATATTTAACAGCCAGACAGGCTTGCCGCAAAATATTGCTGAATTAAATAAAGCCGTAGAAAGTATTGAAAATCTTTATTCGGAAAAAGGCTATATCCTCGCCAGAGTTAAAAGAATCACTGATGACCCTGATGGTATGATTAATATTGATATCAATGAAGGTGTTATTGATGATATTAAGCTGTCAGGAAACACTAAAACCAAAGATTTTGTGATTAAAAGAAATATGGTTATGACACCAGGAATGGTCTATAACGAAAAATTACTGAAACAGGATTTATCAAGAATTTTTGCTACTCAAGCCTTTTCTGATATTAGAAGGGTGCTCTCGGCATCTCCTGAAGATCCTGAAAAATACAGATTAACCGTAGAGGTAGATGAAAAAAGAACCGGATCTATTTCACTTGGTGGCGGTATCGACACTAGAACAGGTTTATTTGGTTCTCTTGGCTATATGGATAACAATTTTAGAGGTTTAGGCCAGCAATTATCTACCAGCTTTATGGCAGGTAGCGGTATTGTCTTACGGGATCAGGATACTATTAAGAGAGCTAATCTCCAGTTTGAAGCAAATTTTGTCGAACCAAGGCTTAAACAAACATTAAACTCCCTGGAAGTTTCTGCATTTGGTAGAGAATTTGCAAGTTATCAAGTTCCACTTGCACTTGAAAGAAGAATCGGCACTGAAATAGAGCTTGCAAGGCCTATAAAAAGAGTTCCTCACCTCGCAGGAAGCGTATCTCTTGGAGTTGAAAATGTAAATATCCAGGAAGGTGATAGAGGAAGAATAGAAACTGCTTTTACAGAAAGAGGTCTTGATATTGGAAGAAGGGCTGCGCAATTAAGCGGCGGAACTTTTGTTTCTCTTGGCCCATCTTTGATTTATGATACACGTAACAGCTTTATTAACCCTACAGATGGCTGGTATGCTTCTACATCCTTTAAAGAATCACTTGCTGTAGGCGGCAATACAGGTTCTTTTGGAAAAGCTACGGCAACTGTTAGAAAGTTTTACCCTGTAGGAGAAAAATCAACATTTACATACGGTGGTAAAATTGGTACCCAGGTAATGGGTGATCTTCCTGAATTTGCATCATTTAGATTAGGCGGTGCCACTACAGTAAGAGGATTTAGAGAAGGTGATGTTGGTAATGGACGAGGCTTCATGCTAGCTACAGCTGAATTTAGAACCCCAATACCATTTATAGATCAAATAACTGATATTAATTTCTTCAGAGATATGAGAGCAGCGTTCTTTATGGATGCAGGCAGTGTATTTAGAGAAACCCTTACAAATGAAATATTTAACAGGCCCGGATATGGTATTTCAGTAGGAACAGGTTTGAGAGTAAATGTTCCCGGTCTTGGGCCAATCAGAGTTGACTACGGTTATCCTCTCACATACGTAGGAGCAGGAAACAAAAAAGGAAGATTTACTTTTGGCTTTGGGGAAAGATATTAGAATGCGTTTGCTAAAGCCACCTTTTCGGCTTTACTATCACACCCGTATCACACAAGCCCGTATTCCTTATAAAAATTCATTTTTACATCTTTAACCAAACAGGCTCTAAATTATTTTCTGGATTTATGTAGTCTCAGATTATATAATTAAGTATAATTCGTATTTTTTTAATTGGCTTATAATCATCAAACGTAATAAAAATAAGATTTTTAATACTTTACTAGGTATGAAAGGAGATTTATTCAAATGAGAGTTTTCAAACAATTTTTAACTACACTAGCAGTAGTTAGTGTTATTGGTTTTTCAGGACTGGCTTCCTATGCGGAAGTTGCTGTAGTTGATCTTGATAAAGTTATCAGCAACTACTCAAAAGCTCAGGATGTTTCAGCAGATTTAAAGGTTAAGGAAGCAGAATTACAAAAATTCCTCGCTGATGCTCAAAAGCAACTAAAAAATGCTACTTCCCCTGTGGACAAAAAGAACTTAGAAACCAAATTAACTAATGAGTTTAAAACAAAAGCTGATAGCTTCAGAGAATTACAGATCAAAGAATGGAAAGAAATTGAGGATACCGTCTTTAATGCAATAGATAAAGTTTCTAAAGGCAAAAAAGCTGATCTTGTTTTAAACAAAGCAAGCGTTCTTCAAGGTGGCGTAGATATTACTGACCAAGTAATCAATATCATTAACAAAAAATAGGTAGCTAAGCTACATTCTTAGATTATTTATCATTCCAATAATACTTCATTTTATTATAGGGTTGGCTAAGCTACATTCTTAGATTATCTATCATTCCAATAATACAACATTACTTGTAGAGGTATAGCTAAATTATAATTTATCAAAGAGACTCGTTTAAGCGAGTCTCTTTGACTGTTAATCTGTATTTGTCTTAAAATGAATATATGGACAGCGCAAAAATATATAAAGGAATCATTTTTTATGGCTATGGATTCAAACGTTAAAACTATTGAATGGAATGAAGATCATGTTACATTGATTGATCAGACACAATTACCATATAATTTTGAAACTGTTGATATCACAGACTATCAGCAAATGGGCACAGCAATTAAAGATATGCTGGTTAGAGGAGCTCCGGCTATTGGCATAGCAGGCGCTTTTGGTATTGCTCTTGGAGCTCAGGAATTATCTCATATTGATAGTAAAAGTGAATTTTTCAAAAGACTTGAAGAAATTGGTGATTATTTAAAATCCACACGTCCAACAGCAGTAAACCTTATGTGGGCTGTGGATAGACAGCTTAATTTTGCTAAATCAGTAAACTCAGAGGATGTTTCCTTAATAACAGATGCCTTAATTGAAAACGCAATAAAAATGCACGATGAAGATATAGAAATTAACAAGAAAATTGGTAAACATGGAGCAGAATTAGTTCCTGAAGGTGCAACAATTCTTACTCACTGCAATGCCGGTGCTTTAGCCACAGCTGGATATGGCACTGCTCTTGGTGTCATTCGTGCTGCATATGAAAAAGATCCGACTATTCGTGTTTTTGCAGATGAAACCCGCCCCCGTCAGCAAGGTGCAAAACTTACTGCCTGGGAACTTGTTATGGATAACATTCCTGTTACTTTGATTACTGATGGTATGTGCGGTTTCTTTATGTCAAAAGACATGATTGATTTTGTAGTAGTCGGAGCAGACAGAATTGCTGCAAATGGTGATACTGCAAATAAAATTGGAACATATACCGTTGCAATAGTAGCAAAAGAACATAATATTCCTTTCTATATCGCAGCACCTCTTTCAACTATCGATACATCAATATCTTCAGGAGAAGAAATTCCTATAGAAGAAAGGGACTGGGAAGAAGTTACCCATATCAACGGTAAAAGAATTTGCCCTGAAGGAGTAGATATCATTAATCCAGCCTTTGATGTCACTCCTGCAAAGTATATTTCGGGAATTATTACAGAAGTTGGCGTATTAAGGCCTGATTACAAAGAATCAATCAAAAAAGCTTTTGATAATGCGGCTGTTAATTATTAATAGTACTAGAAAATAAAGTATATTTATTCCGTCGCTGGTGATAGTGCTAACGCACCTTTTTAAGTCATCATTGGAATAGTTGATGACTTAAAAAGGTGACTTTGTCACCGGTATCAAGGCTCCTCCATAAACATACTTTATTTTCATACTCGATAAAACACGAATTAATATTAGATCAGCTTTTCAAATTATTATTTTTTTATTCTTCTAAAAAACCTGAATATCTTCTCAATTATCGGTTGAGATAAATGAATTGCACCATGAGGGCATGCCTCTTGACAGCAATAACACTTAATGCAGTTTTTATAATCGGGTATACATACGCCTTTATCCCCTGCTTCTATTATTTCAGCAGGACAGGCTTCTATGCAAATATTGCATTTTTTGCAGGATTTGGCATCTATTAACGGTTTTGCAACCATTAATTCCATCAGCATATCCTGAACCCAATCAGGGACACAATCAGGAAGGCTCTTATACCTTTGTGGAGGCAATTTGAAACTATGAGCCCTTATTTCATCAAAAGCAATCAGATTAATATCTTCCAAGCCTTTATAGTTAACTAAAGTTGGAACTGTATTGACCGGCATGCCTATAATATGGCATGCCAGAATATCAACTGAGCCTGAATCCCAACCCCCAAACAATGCCCCTGCGAACTTAGGTTCTCCTTTACTGCCAGGGCCTTCTCCTTCCATGCCTAAAATCCCGTCAACAATGTGAAATACTTTGTTATCAAAATGGTTATTTATATCCAGTAACATCTGTGTAAAAACCTTAAGATCAGGCATTACAATATGTTGACGATACTTTAATACTCCCGGCATAATTCCAAAGAGATTTTTAGTGGCACAAGTCAGCCTTGTTAAGGTATGTGTCTTGAGTTTAGCAATATTTATAATAAAGTCAGCCTCAATAGCTGGGGTTATCATCAAGCATTTTTTCAAAACCTTTCCTTCAGGTAAATTAACAACCTGATCAGAAGTGTCAAAATTTAGTTTACAGCCTGTTTCTTCAGCTACAATGTCTAATTGACAGGCTTTGTATAATTTTTCCAGAGCTTTTTCATTATAAACACCTGCCGGGCTGTCAGCTATGGTTATATTACAGTTAAACTGCTTTAAATAAGTAATTATTGCCTTTAAAACTATTGGATGAGTAGTTATAGCTTTATCAGGATGCCTCGCAGCCAGAAGATTGGGTTTTAGCAAAATATTTACAGGTTTCTCTGATCTTAGTTTATTCTCCAAATCCGGGAAGGAAGAAAATATTTTTTCAATTGATTCTTTTACTTTATTAAAGTCATATTCTGAACAAAAGGTATAGCTGACTTGATTTTTACTCATTATTTTCTCTCATTTACTACTATTTATTGATATTATACAAAATATCAACCTCTAAATCTAATCAAATTTATACGTATGGACATAATCCTTATGATTTTTGCATTGTCATTAATATTAAATGTTCTTAACAAAACTGTATTTATATAGCAATTAATTCGTTTTGCTTCCCTTTATATATATAGGGTATATTGCATAATTGGGGGATAATAAAACGAAATGTCACAGTATATAGGTGCAAGAGATAGAATTGATCAACTATTAGTTCAAAAATATGCAGATATGAGAACCAATAATTTGGATCATACTCCAGAAATGTCTGTAGATAAATTCTGGAAATTAATGGGACTGGTTGCTCAGTACGAAAGAGCAATAGTCGAGATAAAGAAACCAAAACAACAAAATATTAAAAAGCTAGTATAAATTACTAGCTTTTTAATATTTAAAACCGGTTATAGCAAATCTCTTAAGTTCTATCAGCAGGTCTTAAAAGTATTATCGTATCTAAATTAAGCTGAATGAATTCATGGAATTCAGATACATCAGGAGTTTTTTTGTGAGTTATTTGAGCATCTTTAATAGCTACAAAACGTCTTGAACCATTCAAAATCTCTGATAGTATTCTGTTTTTCTTGCCTGTTTTAGGCATAAAAACATATCCTTCTATCTGGTAATCATCTGTTATTACGTGTACTTTTTCTGCCCAGACACTAGATAAAGCATCGGGGATGTTTCTTTCATTTTTTTCAGGTTTTATATCCATTTTTTTCTCTCTTTATATTATTACATCATATTTGAGTAACCCTGGAATAATGGCAGATATAATGCTAATGCCAGTGATAATACTATAGCGCCAATTACCAGAAGTAATACAGGTTCAAATAACTTATTTAATAATTCAATTAATTGTTCCAATTGAGTATCAATATAAAGTTCTGATTGATATAGTGTTTCTCCTAACTGACCGGATTCCTCCCCTGTAGAAATCATACACATAACAATAGGCGGAATAAATCCAGTTAATTTTAAACCTGTAGAAAGAGATTGACCATTTTGAATTTTTGAAGCCGATTCTCTAAGAGCTTTTTTTAACTCATAATTAACTACTGTCTTATTAGCAAGTAAAATACCATCTATTACAGGAATACCTGCATCAAAAGATACTCTTAATATACTTACAAAGTTAGATAAATACGCATATTTAATAAATGTACTAAGCACAGGAATATCAAGAACATATTTATCAATGAGTTTTCTGGAAATTGGCCAGGTAAAAAGAAAATATAAAGAGCCAAAAGCACTGGCGAACATTATTGGAAGAGTAAACCAGTATGCTTTCAAAAATTTACCCACATCCATAAACATTTGTGTAATGAAAGGTAATTTATGTCCTGAATTGGCATATGTGGATTCAAAAGCCGGGAAAACAAATATTATCATAACCAAACTCACAAGAAGGGATAATACTATAATAAAACAGGGATATATCAATGTAGAAATGACTCTGCTCTTTAATTTATCCTGCTTATTAAGTAAAAATACCAATCTTTCAAGAGTCGTATCAAGTTCCCCTGTTTCCTCACCGGCTCTAATTATGCCAGCATAAACCTGATCGAATATTTGTGGCATTTTAAAAATTGCTTCGCTAAAATTTGCCCCGGAAAGCAACATTTTCCTTAATTCAATTACTAAGGCCTGTACTTTTGCACTAGTTGCGTTCATCTCAATAAAAAGCAATGCCTCAACCAAAGAAATACCCGTTTTAGACAATACATAAAGAGAATTAGTGAAATCTATTTTTTCACGTGTATTTAACTTTTTAAGAATTATCTTTTCTTTTTTTGCAGTAGAGCTTTGTTTAGCAGCTTTAGCCTTTTCTTCATTAATTTTTGTAGGAATAAGATTTAAATCCCTTAAAGCCTCTCTGGCGTCTCTAAGAGATTTAGCTTCTATTTTCCCATTGATTAAATCTTTTCCAGACTTCAATGCTGTATAAGTAAAAACCGGCATACTCACTCCACTTGAAAATACTAATCGTTATTAGCCCCTAATGTTCTTATGTATTCATTTATTGTTGTATCACCTTTAAGAATAGCATCTAATCCTGATCTTTGCAGTGTTCTCATACCGCAGGAAACTGCTATTTCTTCTATTTCGTGCGCAATATTGGAATTAGTGATTATCTTTTTCAACTCACGGTTTATAGGCATAACTTCATATACACCCATTCTGCCTATATAACCTGTATTATCACAGTTACTGCAGCCTACTGCTTTATATATCTTATGTTCACTAAACCCATCATAATCATCAGGATTGGAAACAATCAATTCAAGTTCCTGTTCAGATGGAACATACAATTCCCTGCACATAGGGCATAATTTTCTCATAAGTCTTTGAGCTATAACTCCAACAAGAGATGATGCAATTAGATAAGGCGCAGCACCCATATTTATAAGCCTTGTAATAGTAGCTGTAGCACTATTTGTGTGAACACTGCTCAATACAAGGTGACCTGTCAAAGATGCATAAATCGCAGCATCAAGCGTCTCAATATCCCTGATCTCTCCAACCATTATGATGTCAGGGTCCTGTCTTAATATGGCTCTCATGCAAGAAGCAAACGTAATATCAGCTTTAGCATTTACCTGAATTTGGTTTATTCCTTCAAGTTTTATCTCTACAGGATCTTCAACTGTAGTAATGTTAACCATTTCATTATTTACTTTATTTAAAATAGAGTAAAGTGTTGTGGTTTTACCACTACCGGTTGGGCCTGTTGCAAGAATAATTCCGTGAGGAGAAGTTGTCATAAGCTCTATTCGCTTAACATCCTCTCTTGACGCTCCAACAAGTTCAATTTTCTTACTTTCTTTATTTACTATTCTTAAATCAGATCGTAAAATACGTATTACCATTTTCTCTTTAGCACCAACTGGTAACGTATTTAACCTGAGATTATATAAATTATTATTGTATTTTAAAGTAAAACTGCCATCCTGAGGCCTTCTATGCTCAGCAATATCCATTCTTGCAACAACTTTTAACCTGGAAATTAACAAATTTTCTATCTTGGCAGGAACTTCAAGAATCTGTCTCAAAATGCCATCTGTACGATAGCGAACTATATATTTGTCGCTTCTTGGTTCTATGTGAATATCACTGGCTTTTTTCTCGATAGCTTCTATGATTAAGGAACTTGCAAATCTTGCTACAAGGTTAGATTCATCTTCAAACTCTTTTTCAACCTGCTGCCAAAGATTTTCTTCTATGATAAGAATATCTTCATCAAGAGAGATTTCTTCCATAAGTTTTTCTGTTTCTCTCTTGGTTTCAAAAAAGTTTACTATACATCTTTCATACTCAATATGAGTAAGAATCAAAGGAAAAGGCTTAAGCCCCGTAAGATAAATAATATCATTTAAAACCTGTTTATCATTTGGATTAACCATTCCAACCATGATAGTTTTTCCATCAGTACTGATTGGAACAGCCCTATTTTCCCTGATAAAATCTTCAGGTAAAAGTCTGATTACATTAGGCTCTACTTTAAGATCTTTGGATTCAACGTGCGCATATCCCTGTTGTATTGATAATGCTTCTCTTAATTGATCAATATGAATAAAACCTAATTTTACAAGCGCAGAACCTATAGGAGTACCAGTTTGCTTACTTTCAGCCAGAGCCTGAGATAATTGTTCTTCCGTAATCAAACCTTCATCAATAAGCTGTTCGCCAAGTTTTTTCTTTGGAGCTAATGAACTTGATACTGGCTTTACTGAGATTACTGGTTCATTTAGTTTAATGGGCTGATCCTGTTGGCTTTTATCAATAAGTTGCTCAGGCTGGTCTTTCTGGGAAAGCTGATTAAAATGATCAGACTGAACAGCTTCATTAACCTGAGTAACCAGATTGGAAACGGATTCACTTGTTGAATTAAAGCTCTCGCTCTCACAGGTCTCTATAAGTTCGTCAAATTGTTGTTGTGTTAAGGCTATTACTTTAGGCTTTAACTTAGTAGTCATAATGACCTTTGTTAAAATAGAATTTCGCCTTTCTCTATTTTCTGCATCAACAATTCCAACGTATAAAACGTCGTCCTGCTTATTTACAGGAATAAACATTTCCTGCTTTAACGTATCAATAGAGAATTTATTTACATATTCTTTATTAATGCTGTCTTTTAAGTTTTCTGGAATAAAACTGCTCATTCCATTGTCCTTATTATATTTATAGAGTACTTACTTCATCATCGTTAAGAATTTTTGGGGTTATCATTAAGATAAGTTCTGATCTTGTTCTATCTGTACTTGAATTTCTGAATAATGCACCTATAACTGGTAAATCACCAAGGATAGGGACCTTTTTAACATCACTTGTATCTGATTCCTGAACTAAACCACCTAATATTAATGTTTCACCATCTTTAATTCTAACATTTTTTAGATCCAAATCACGTCTGTTTAACAGGGTTGCTATAAGCTCTGCACCCTCTTTTACCTGTTCTTTTATAGAAGTATATGATGGAATTATGTCAAGAGTAATATATCCATTTGGGCTTATTCTAGGGGTTAATCCTAACTCAATTCCCGCTTGACCGGTTTCATATGTTATTATATTAGATACAGTATTTCCTGTAGTCTGTCTGTCTACGGTTCTCTTTGCAATATAATCCTCAGATATATTAACTGTTGAGGTTTGATTATTTGTTGCAATAATACGAGGATTAGCAAGAACTTTTCCTTTACGTTGTGATATTAGAGCTTCTATCTCTGAAACAATAAGTCTTTGTTTTTTAGTATGTAAATCATGCCATATACCATTTGCATTTGAAATTATAGTGGAATCGCCAGCAAAATTGGCTACTGTAGTTCCAAACCTGCCTGATACAACTCCTGATAAGGACTTTGATCCAGATTCACTCAATTCTATGATAGAAACCTCAATATAAACTTGAGATTGTTTCTTATCGAGATTTTTAATCATTTCTTCTGCTAAAGAAATCTTATCTTGAGAAGCGGAAATAGTTATTCTGCTTAAGTCATTATCTGCCATAACAAGATAACTGTTAGTCAAAATAGACTTTTTCTCGGAAGAAATTCCGGAGAATCCTTTAGCATCACCACTAGCATTAGATGATGCTGATATTGTACCTGTTGACTCATTTTCTAATATAGATTGCCCGCTGCATACTGTAACAGTCCCAGTCTGCCTGTCAGATCCTGCTCCGGCAGTTCCAGAATTTTGATTGTTACCAGAATTTCCATTATTTCCGGAATTTTGATTGCTACCATTATTTCCAGAATTTCCTGTTCCGCTAGTACTTACATTTGAATCAAAAACATTCATACAAAGTGTATTAGCAAGTACTTCAGGATTGGCATAATTAACATCAATTGTTTTAATTAAAGGTTTTACATCAATAAGTTCTATTGTTTTTTTAGCTAAAACATAATCGTTCTCATTTCCAAAAATAAGTACCTGATTGGTTCTTGGATTAGAAGTTGCAACTTGATGAACACTTATTTCAGGTTTATTAATAGAAAAAACATTATTATTTAAAAAGTCAGCAATCATTCCGGCATCAAGATACTTAACCTGTATAGGCTTAATCATGGCTTTGTTTATACCCAGATTACTTGCTACATTTTTTGATGCTATAACTAATGAATTGCCATCTTGCCAGTATGCCAGACCACTTACTGTCATTACATACTCAAAAGCTTTATTTAAAGATACAT